>JBOFTL010001084.1:0-8480 GCA_051652045.1 Microcoleus sp.
ATCGCATTTAGCCCGGATGGAAAAACTGTTGTAGGTGCAGGAGATGAAGGCGTGATGCGACAGTGGGATGCTAAATCTGGAAAAGAATTGAAGGTTTGGAAAGAAGCTATTCAACGTATATACAGTGAAAACAACGTGCAGGATATTGCTTTTAGTCCCGATGGCAAGTTTATTGTTGCGGGTGGGCTCAATGTTCCTATCGCGAGAGTGTGGAATCTCGAAGGTAGCTTGACGGAACTAAAGGGTGATAAAGAGAAACAAGAGGTATATCAGGGAGATATCATGAGTGTTGCGGTGAGTCGCGATAGCAAGTTAGTTGCGATGGGTAGTAGTGACAAAACAATGAGGATTTGGAAGCCGAAGAGTCCAAATGGTGAACTGGTAAAGGTGACTCAGAAGCAGGATAATCTAATATCTACTGTCCTATTTACGCCAGATAAAAAGCAGATTGTTACGGCGGATGGAGATGGATATGTGGCGTTTTGGGATTTAGATGGGAACCAAATTAATAAATGGAAAAAGCTGCATCAAACTCAAATTAGTGGCTTGGGAATTACATCGGATGGAAATCAGATTGTGACGGCTGATAAGACGGGCAATGTGAAAATTTCCGATCGTTCGGGGGAACAACAAAAAGAATTCTTTAGCTATCAAAGCGGAATTAATAAGTTGGTTGTTAGTCCTGATGGGAAGTTAATTGCAACTGGAGGCATGGATGGGACGGTGAGGCTTTGGGATTTTCAGGGGCGACAAGTGGCGGAGTTCCGAAATCCAAAGGGAGCGATTTGGGGGGTTGCGTTTAGTCCAAATAGTCAGCAGATTGCGCTAGCTGGCGATCGAGGGTTTGTCAGCGTTCAGGTAATTGAGTCGCTACCAAGTTTGATGCAGAAGGGCTGTAGATGGCTGCAAGATTACCTGAAGTCTCATCCTGCGCAAAAAGATACTTTTAAGGTATGCCAATGACAACCTAATGTTTTGATTATTTTAATTGCGTCAATAAACCTCTCCTGAAAATAAAGTCAATGGCTGTTCGTGTCGCCCACCCGACAAGATTTTTGGAGAGGTCTATCGAGGCTAAGTTTAGATCTACACGCTCAGAACTTATGCAAAGAAACCCGGTTTATATGACCATAAGTTCTGATAACGCTATATGAATACGGCTTGCAAGTGTTAAAAATCTAGAAAATATAATCTATAGATTTTATAACTTTAGTTGCTTCTCGTTTACTAATGAGAGTGCAACTCTCTTTTATTGGAGAATTAAAATTATAACCTTGTCCGTCTATCCGAAAGCTTGTTTCCATACGGCTCTTGTCAGGGGAACGATCGGATTTATTAAAATACTTAACTAATGTTTTACCTAACCCAAGTGAACTCACCTCAAATGTTTCAAAGTTAAGAGGAAGTGAAAGATAGCTCCCTCTATATATAAAGCCATAAAAGTAAAAGCATTGATTGTTTTGGTTTTTATATAAAATTGAATATCTTGGATCTTCTCCTTTCGATACTTCAACTTTAGCAACACGAAATCCATCAGGAATGTATGTAGGCAAAGCAATTCTAAATTTCTGGGAGATATCAACTTTTCCCTGTGGATTTTTCATAGTATATGGAATTCCTTGAATTTGAGAAATTTCCTTGAATTTAGCTTCAGATAATCCGAGAGATTTGGGTGTATATTTTGCACCACCTGATGTTTTTTTAGGTACTACCGGAGTGCTTGTCGGGCTGGGTGTGGCGCTTGGTGATAGTGTTGGTGCAACTCTCGTAGTAGTGTCGTTACAGCCCACTAACAGTGCGATCAGTAATCCAGGGTTTGCCAAATTCAGTTTCATATTGAAGATTTATTAGTATGTGTGCATAGAATCAATTCCAACTGTCAGGCAAAGTTATCAGGATATTTTAGAGAAATCCGACTTATTAAAGAAGTCGGATTCTCAGGCGGCAAAATTTATACTTCTGCCAGTTTTGACAAAAAAGTAATATCGCTCTACCCAACCAACATTTTTAGCCTCGGCTAATTTTGATTCAAATAGTCCATAGACGCAATAACTTTTTGTGCTTCTTGCCAGTTTATAGGATTGCTACCACCTGATGTCAAAGACAGTAAGTTTTGAAAAGATCCAGGAGATTCAGGATTAGAAGACCAGATTTCTCCACTAATTTCAGTGTTATCACTCGGCCTATCAAATTTTATTAATTTAAGATTGATTTGAGCGAATTTATTTGAGGGAATTTGAATACTTTTGACAATTGTAGGCTTGGTATAAAACCCTCCACAAGGTCGAGTTTGGATATTAAATGAGCTATTGCTCGAATTACGGTAAGTAATAAAATAGCTATATCTACCTGACTTTTCTCCAGGAAAATTGCATACAGATACTCTGAAGTCCTTCTCATCCACTTTAAATCCAGGTGGAACATAGGTCGGCAGAATAGCTTTAACCTTCTCTAATTTAAGGTTTGAATGATCTACCTGAACAGTCAAACGGTTTTCCATCTCTATTAACTCTTTGATTTGCTTAGGAGTTAGTTGTGCTGCTTTTCCAATAGAGGATGCTGAATTTGAAATGCTAGTTGATTTATTAGCTTTTTCAGATACTAACGGAGTGGGTGTGGGTGTAGATATTTTTTCAGATTCTACCGGATTGCTAGTCTGGTTAGCTGTGGTGCTTGGTGATGCTGTTGGTGAAACTGTATTAGTGTTGCTACAGCCAACTAACAGTGCGATCAGTAATCCAGGGAGTGTCAAATTTAGTTTCATGTTTGAGATTTATTGGTATGTGTGCATAGCATTAATTCCGACTGTTATCAAGGTTGGTTGAGTTTCGCTATCGCTCTACCCAACCAACATTTTTAGCCTTGACTAATTTTGATTCAGATAGTCCATAGACTTAATGATTTTTTGTGCTTCTTGCCAGTTTACAGGATTGCTACCATCTGATCTCAAAGACAGTAAATTTTGAAAAGATCCAGGAGATTCAGGATCGGAAGACAAGATTTCTCCACTAATTTGAGTGTTATCCTTCGACCGATCAAATTTTATTAATTTCAGATTAACTTGATCGAATTTATCCGAGGGGATTTGAATATCTTTTACAACTGTAGGCTGGGATCTACGCACTCTACAAGGCCGAGTTTGGATCTTAAATGAGGTATTGCTTGAATTGTGGTAAATAATATCATAGCTATATCTACCTGACTTTTCTCCAGGATAGTCGCATAAAGATATGCTGAAGTCCTTCACTTCAAATCCAGATGGAACATAGGTCGGAAGAATAACTTTAACCTTCTGTAATTTGAGGTTTGACTGATCTACCACAGTCAGACGATTTTCCATCTCTATTAACTCTTTGATTTGCCGAGGAGTTAGTTGTGCTGCCTTTCCAATAGAGGATGCTGAACTTGAAATGTTAGTTGGTTCCTTAGCTATTTCACCTTGAGGTTGTACATCACCTTTGGGTTTTACAGCTATTACGGTAGGTTCTCCTACTTGGGCATTTACACTACTTAACTTAGTTCCCAGAAACTCTTTAAATTGATTAGCACGTTCTGCGCTAGTGAAAGAGGCTACCTGTATAGCTTTTTCACCACTATCTTTTCTGATTGTTTGTAAAGCATCTCCACAATAATTATCCTTGATAGTTTGTAAATTGCTGTCGCTGTAATCGACGAACACTGGATATAAGTTAACTGTACCTGTTGTCCCGTCAGTTGGCATTTCATCGCCACAACTTGCTTTGGGGAATGAAACGCTATCAAAAGGATTAGGTAAATTTGTGGCTGTGGTTGTGGGTTTTGGTGTTTTTTCAGATACTACCGGAGTGGTTGTGGGTTTTGGTGTGGGTGTTGGTTCAGATGCTACCGGAGTGGGTGTCGGTGTCGGTGTTTGTTCGGATACTACCGGATTGCTAGTCGGGTTAGCTGCAACGCTTGGTGATGCTGTTGGTGCAACTGTCGTAGTTTTGCTACAGCCAACTAACAGTGCGATCAGTAATCCAGGGATTGCCAAATTTAGTTTCATGTTTAAGATTTATTTGTATGTATAGCATCAATTCCGACTGTCAGGCAGAGTCATCAGGATGTTTTACACAGATAAATCCCATTAAATAAGTCGGCTTCTCAGCCCGATCGCAAAATTTCTACTTCTGCCAGTCTTGACAAAAAAATAATTTTGTGTATGCAGAGATTATATAAGTTTCGTATAATCGAGCTTATAAATCGATTAATTCAATTTATTGTAAATCAAAATCAAATTTTAATTATAGTTGTGGAAATTCGAGCGGAGGTAATTACCCAATGGATAAGATAGAGAACTATCGCACCCTAATCAAAAAGATTTTGACCGAGTACGATCGCCTAATCGCCAACCAAACCGCAGCTAACACAGAAATGCTTCTAGCCTTTGACGAACAGCACGACCAATATCTTTGGTTTCAGGTAGGATGGAAAGAAAATAAAAGAATCAGAGGAATTACAGTTCACATCCAAATTAAAAACAATAAAATTTGGATAGAAGAAGATTGGACGGAAGAAGGAATTGCCAACGAACTGTTAAAGGAAGGAGTTCCTCAAAGCGACATAGTGCTGGCTTTTCACCACCCAGAAGATCGCCCTTTGACAGATTTTGCTGTTGCCTAAAAACGTCCTTAACTATTAAGTGACGGTCGCTCGTTAAAATTAAACAATAACAAGCAACCGCCACAATATTCAAAATTGAACTGCTAGATCGTTTCAAGCAATTTCTACTCGATTGCTCCTCCCCTGCCAGCAACCCGACAATTTGATTCAAGAAACTGCAATAAAACTGAATCCAGCAAACATTGGCAGGAAACTTTGCGCTCGGCTACCACGAACCGCAAGCGTGATAGTAATCCGATTCGATTTCGTGCAGCAATTCGAGTCGATCGAACCAGCATTCTACGGATCGTTCCGGTTCCACATACAGAGCATCAAAAAGTTGTTTGAGAGGTGTGAAATAAGGTAGCAAGGCTTCCACCCCAACGCGGGCAGCAACTCGGATAACGTCAGCCTGACAGAAAGGAAAATCTCGCTTGAAAGGGTCTTCAAATTCGTCGAACTGTCGGGCAAATTCCACTTTTTCGGGACGTTCCGATAAGTGTCGGTGCCACAGGGCTATATAATATTGAATTCCCCAATCGTCGATCGCAAAGCTAGTACCCCGTTCGTTCGACTTTACGGGAAACCGGTAGCTACCGATTTGCCAAGCAGTTTGTTTAGAACCTTGGCGTTTCCAATCTCGAACGACCTGCCAATTGCGAGGGGGCGGGCAACCTTCAAACCGCTTGACGCATTGGTAGTGGTTTTCGATCGAATCGACCGTCCCGAAAGCTCTTACATAACAAAAGAACGGGCTGTAGCGCTTATCCCCCCGCGAATGGCACTGCAAAATTCGCCTGCCGCCTTCAACCCGATACTGGCCTGCAAATACTCGATAGTTCACGATAAAATGGGTGCTGAAAACTCCCGTTAAGACCTGCAATCTAACGGTTTAAAGGTGAGGGGAAAGCAGCCAGCATAGAAACTGTTTTCCCCCGTTTGAAACGAGAACGAACTAAATCGATCGCCTGTCGGTCTTTCGATGGGAAATAAAACTGCTATCGATCGAGAGCGGACGGTTTTCCGATGGGAGAGCGATTACAAATAGGGCAAAACTTGCGGCTGTTGTGCTGCCGTTTGAGGCGGCTTTCGAGGGCGCGACCGCCCGCCCAAACCTCAGCCAAAACAAAAGTGATGCCCCGCTCGCGGGCGACCGCACAAAGCCGAGAACCCGTACCTTTGCGGTGTTTGCGCAGCCGTTTGTCCAAATCGTTGCTCCAGCCGAGGTAATGCTGGGCCGGACGCGACGGGTTAATCGGCCGCGAGAAGTGAAGAAGATAAACGCAGTCCATAGTTGAAATTGAGTGGTTGGATTGCGGCTAAAATTGCTGGGATTTCCGCATAAATTAATTGCAAAAACCTGCTTATTAGCACTCAACTTCACCCTGCGGAGCAGCTAAATTATCAGTTTATTGATGCGAACAAAAAGGCTTATTTCTGCCATTTTCTGCTAGATTTAACTCGAAATCAATTACAGATACTTATCAAAAAATATCGCTTTATAAGCATTAACTTTTATTAATTTAAGTGCTTTGAACGGCAGCAGAAAAGTATACACCAAGCTTCAATAGCTAGCTTTGGTGTATACTCTAGATCTCTAATTTAACGGCCGGATAGGTAATGCAACTACTTCCCCGGCATCGGTGATTTAATTGTTGTCGGGTTGTTGTTGTTCCCGAGCCTGCAATATCCTTCGTTTCAGATTTTCCAGCGTGCCGATCGCCATCCAATTGCCTCGCTGTGCTAGTGCTGCATACTGTTGGATTAAATCTTCGGTGATGTATCCGTCCAACCATGCGACCATTTCTGCTGTTTCTTGGCGCGCGATCGGGTTGCTATTCCCAAACATCTCAAACATTCCCAACCGCTGCATTTGTTCCCAACTCAAATTCTCTATCGCTTTTAGGGCTGCTTCTAACTCTCGTTCGGTCAACTGTGGCAACTCGTTCTCCGAATGCTGTTGCTGCAAAAAGCGATCGATTTCCCGGCAGTTTCCGGCATACATCTTTTGCTCGCCAACGTCGCACAAAATAGCGGATTCTGGCGGTTCGTCATCGGAACCTAAATTGTATCGATCCAAGTGAATTGCTAGAGCTGGGTGTTCTATTAAAGGTGCGTAGACCGCGTAATAACTGAACGTACCCATCGCTCTGCCATTGCTCCAAGTTGCTTTGCTACCTTGATAGAAAATAGAGAAATATTTACTATCGGTAGTGCCAACCATCTGCGGCAGCATCGGCGGCATCGGTACGGGGAGTAAGGTGAATTGTTGCATTCCTGACATGAGTTTATCCTCCTGGATTAATCGATCGATATGTTGCTAAAAGAAAGAGAATTCTTCGATGCAATCGGTTCGTATTGTTGCCTCGGTATTTTGAGATAGGGCGCGGATGCGCTAGCAAACTTATTGGATCTTCAATCGAGGCTAGACGTTGAATTATCAAATATCAATTCACACTTTCTTGCCGAGTATTTCAACAACTATTGCAGTTACTCCTGATTTGTTGGCAATTGCTTCTTTGACCTGGGGAAGTTTGCCGACTGGAATGTAAATGCTTTTTACCTTCCATTTGCCGCCAATTTTGACTTTGTAGCGGTAATGGTTCACGATGCTTTCCCCCTTCCAGAAGGAATACACCAACCCGCTCCCGCCTTGGACTGCGGGAGAGGCATCCGTGTTTTCGGATAAGGTAGTTTGACTCTCGGTAGATAAACCTTGGTGTAAGCTCTCAATTGGTGGATGAATTGGAGAGTTAATATTAGTTTGCGTTTCAGAAGGTTGGTATACACCAAGAAACGCTGATTCGGTTTGGTGTATACTCTCGCTCCGCGTATAAATTGGAAAGTTAGTATTAGTTTGCTTTTCAGGAGCCGGGTATACACCAAGGGGTACTAATGAGGTTTGGTGTATACTCTCGCTCCCTGTATGGATTGGGGAATTAGTGTTAGTTTGGTTTTCAAGAGCTGGGTATACACCAAGAGGTACGAATTCAAATCGAATTACCCACACTTCAAGGCTGCTGTCGCCTTTAAAATAGCGTTTGACGAACTCTTCGACGGTCGAACACATCCCTCCTTCTGCTATCAAATCTTCGTCAGGCATGGCAGAGAGTCGTTCTTTGTAAGGAGCGGACAACAACCGACACCAACCGATTTGTTTGCCTCCATAACGCCTGTCTTTGTCGAAGGCTTGTATCAGTTTTTGGCGATCGAAAGCATTGGCAAACTTAGACGCGTGGCTATCCTTCCAAGCACGGCGAGTCACCGTTTTGCTAGCAAGATACGGCAGGGTTTTGCCGAAGCTGATAACCAATCCAGATAATGTCGGTGGAGGACGATCGCGAGTAGATGTTTCCGAAGGTTCTTTCGGACTGCCGCACTCATTTGAAAGCAAGGCAAGCTTACCCCAACATGACTGTTTTGATTCGATCGTACCGTCCTCTTTTTGGGTTAAAAGTTTGGCTGTAGCTGCGGGTGGGAATGCCGGAGTAGTGATTTTGGAGTGCATATCGATCGCCCTCATCGATTTCTACAAACTGTTTCGATTTGAAAATAGGCTCGTCCCAATTCATCCGGCACCAACAGCTAATACCATTTTTTTAAAGTTATGAGAGGCTTTCGCAAACAGGAAAAGAAGCTGGATTTACAGCCCGTACAAGCCGTATTTTGTCTCGATAATTGGAACGACAAATGACTGGCTTAATGTCGCAGCAATTGCAGCGAGTTCCCTGCATTTCTGCGAAGTGCGGGCGGTGGCGGTGAATTTCACGTCAAGCGGCGATCGGGGACAGAATTTATGTTGTATTTGTCAGCTAAATCGCTCCAGCAACCGACCGATCCGTTCTCGAACCAAAGCATCG
>JBOFTL010001085.1:0-2731 GCA_051652045.1 Microcoleus sp.
TGTCTGGATAGAATCGATACTGATACGTTACCTTCATTGCATTTCGATCTTGACGATGCAAGGTGAGAGTTATTTTATCATACCCACCTAGCAAGTTGATTAACTATTTATTAATTTATTGAATAAAGAGTTGGTTCGGCTCCTCATCCACCCGTCCCCTGCTACAATCTACAATTATTAGATTGCTTACGGGTGGAATCGGAGCCTCACGCGACTCTCATCCCACACTAACCGAGGCGGTATAGTGTGGGGATTCCCATCTGTTTAGCTAAAATTACCTAAAGATGGCTTTAGGAAGTAGTACCAAAATGGGACGATCGACTATCAACTGTGAACAGTACCGTCAGGCAAGATGGTACCTGTTAAGATAGCTCCCGTCAACTTGACCATCACGCGATCGCTGTAACCGATTTTAGCTCCTGTTAAATCGGCACCGCTCAAATCGGCTCCGCTTAAATCAGCTCCGATTAGGTTAGTTTCTCTCAAATTAGCATCGATCAAACAAGCTCCCAATAAATTAGCGCGGAACAAGTTTGCCTTGTACAAATTCGCCCCAGTTAAGTTGATATTGTGCAGAAAAGAATCGCTTAAATCGGCGTGACTGAGATTAGCATTGCTTAAGTTTCTACCAGAAAAATCCTTTTCCTTTAAAGAAGCTCCTTTAAAGTTTGAGCCACTTAAATCGGGACTTTGATTGACTGTTTTCCGTGCCGGTGCAGTTGACTGTTCGGATTGGTAGCGAGGCGAACCGGAATAAGCTCCGGCATGATTTCCTGAATAGTTGCCAGAATAATTTCCCGCATATTTACCAGCATAATTTCCTGTCTGCGGCTCGGAAGAATAACGTGATTCTTGCGAGTTTGGTGGCGGTTGCTGGGGGTTTTTGTATCGATCGTTTGGTTGCTGAGTGTTTGGTTGCTGAGTATTGTTTTGCTGAGTGTTTTGTTGCTGGGTATTTTGCTGTTGGGAGTTGGTGTACTGAGTGTTTGGTTGCTGGGAGTTGGTGTACTGGGCGTTTTGGTAGGGATTTTGTTGTTGCTGGGCTTTTTGTTGTTGAGTATGTTGGTGAGTATTTTGCTGCTGGGTATTTCTGTACTGGTTATTTTGATACTGGTTGTTTTGGTAGTAGCTGTTTTGTTGTTGAGCGTGCTGTTGCTGGGAGTTTCTATAGGTGCTGTTTTGGTAGTGGCTGCTTTGTTGTTGAGCGTACTGTTGTTGAGAATTTCTGTACTGGCTGTTTTGGTATTGGCTGTTTTGTTGCTGAGCGCGCTGTTGTTGGGAAGTTCTGTAGGGGCTATTTTGTTGGTAAGTATTTCTATATTGAGGGTTTTGGTACTGACTGTTTTGTTGCTGAGTATTTGTACGATCGGGAGTTTGCCGCTGAATCGATCGCAATTGTTCGCGGGCGTGATTAAGTTCCTTAATTTTTTGTTCAGCTTTTTGCAACAGTCGGGGATTGTCTTTCGGGATGCGATCGGGATGCCAAATGAACGCTAAATCCTTATATGCTTGGGTAATTTCTTCGGGAGTTGCTCCCGGTAGCAGTTCCAGCACTTTATAGTATTGGTCGAGGTCGTTCATGTTACCACCTTTCGCCTTAAGAAATTAGGAACTAAAAATTAAGATCGGAGTACAGGCAATTGTCAAAGCTTACCTCCCCGATCGTACATTAAACGAACAACAACTCACCTAGGTCGCTGCTGGCAAAAAGTTTCGGATGCACTGCAAGTATGTCGCCGCATCCTCCAACATCGGAAAGTGAGCTGTCTTGGGAATTATAACAAATTCTACTTGTTTGCTGAGGGAAGCGGCTTGTTGCCCCATGATTGCCGGAATAATTCGATCGAATTCTCCTGCTACCAACAGGGTAGGAACACTCAGCCGCGCAAATTCTGCGGGCATTTCCTCCGCTGCTTTTTTGCTAACTGCCGTTACCATTGTACCCATAGCGGCTTGACAGTCAGCCATTAAGAAATCCTGTAAAAATGCCAGACTTACCGCCGAGGGTAGGGTTCGGTGCAAAAACCTCGCCATAAACAGTCGATCGACAAAAGGAATAGATGCCAACCACGGCGGCCTAAACTTAACGACATATCCGCCGAATTTGTGAAAAGCTGTAAAAGCTTTTTCATCGTATTCAAAAACTCCCATGCAAGTAAGGATTGCTTTCTCGACTTTTTCGGGATAAAGATTGAGAAACAAAGTAGCGATTGATGCACCTGTGGAGTGAGCGTTGATAAACACGCGATTTAAATTAAAAGCTGTTAGTAATTCTGCTAAATCGCGGGCGTAGGTTGATAATTCGTAACTCGACTCAAGAGGATCTTGTGGCAAGCGCGATCGGCCGAATCCTCTCATGTCGTAAAGCAAGCAGTCAAACTCGCCAGCAATAGCGCGTGCCGTACTTTCCCAATAGCGAGCCGAACCCGCCCATCCGTGCAAAAATACCATTACCGGTTTGCCAGTGGGTCGATCGCCCTTGTCTGCGGTTATCCACTCGTAATAATGTTCTACACCGTTAATTGAAATAAAAGCCATGAGATTTGAGATTTGAGATTTGAGATTTTAGATTGTAACTCACGCAGGGATTTTAGATTTGAGATTTTAGATTTTTTATATTTTAAGATTGTAACTCACGATCGGGGTTCTGCCGCCGGATTTGCCTCCCCAGGTTCTGCCCGATCGTGAAACTAGAATTAATTAGATATGAATTAGGGGCGATCGCCTCTCG
>JBOFTL010001086.1:0-2005 GCA_051652045.1 Microcoleus sp.
TGGAATGTCTGAAGAACAGCAAGAAAAGTTGTTTGAAGCATTCGTGCAAGCCGATAGTTCGACGACGCGTGCATACGGTGGTACTGGATTGGGTTTGACAATTTGCCGCCATTACTGTCAGATAATGGGCGGAGAGATTTTAGTAAAAAGCGAACTCGGAAAAGGAGCTGTTTTTATCGTGTGCGTACCTGCAACAATAGTTGAGAGTTGAGAGTTGAGAGTTGATATTTGATAGTTGATATTTGATAGTTGATATTTGATAGTTTGAGGTCGAAAGGTGCCCCCGTGCCCGCCCGAGCGAGTTGACAGTTGATAGTTGACAGTTAAATTCAGAAATTTCTTCGCGATTTCAAATAAAAGTAATTGTTCATTGTTCAATTGTCAATTCTCCATTGTCCATTGTCTATTGTTAAATCGCATGACAAATTTTACAGGTGAATTAGCAGCTTTATCTGCTGCTTTTGTTTGGGCATTATCTTCCACAATTTGGCAGCGGGTGGGACAGCAAATTCCCGCAGTTGTACTGAATTTGCTCAAAGGCGCGATCGCTCTGTGTTTTCTCTGTTCCACTATACTGATTTTAGGTAAATCTTTACCCGCACTTAATGCCAATATTTTATTCATGCTGCTTGCTAGTGGCGCTTTAGGAATTGGAGTGGGAGATACTGCTTGGTTTGTCGTATTAAAGTATTTGGGAGCGAGGTGTGCCCTGCTTTTGGAAACACTTTCTCCCCCTTTAACTGCTATATTCGGTTTGATATTTTTGCAGGAAAAATTGTCAGTTGCGGCTTGTATCGGCATTATGTTAACTATTTGCGGTGTCGCTTGGGTAATTGCCGAAAGAAATACTGAAACAAATTTGCCTGCCAAACATATCTGGTTGGGCTTGGGTGTTAGTTTATTGGGGCAAACAAGTCACGCCGCCGGAGCAATTTTATCCCGCGCTGCTTTTAATCAAATAGATATCGATCCTTTGTGGACTGCGGCATTGCGTTTGAGCGGGGGGATGGCGGTAATGTTGTTGTTTTTAAACCGCACCAATACAGCAAGTTTGCAACAGTTAAAATCGTTCAAAATCTTATTTGCTACGATTATTGCAGCTTTTTTAGGAACTTATCTCGGCATTTTCTTGCAACAAACTTCATTGAAATACGCCCCAGCGGGAATTGCTCAAGCACTAAGTTCTACCAGTCCTTTATTTGTGCTGCCTTTAGCTGTAATTGCAGGTGAAAAGGTCAGTTTCAGGGCAGTTTTGGGCGCGATCTGCGCGATCGGAGGAATTGGAATCATTTTATTTTAGATTTTAGATTTTAAGATTTATGATTTGAGATTGAAAGAATAACTAATTTTAGGTAAAAATTTGCCATGCGATCGATGACTAATTATTGGGAGTATCGACAACAAAAAAAATTAGCAGTTTTTGAAAAACACATCGATTGGCTGCGCCAACAGCCAGACGGCATCTTATTTCAAGAAAATTCCGGCGACAACTGCATAGCGGTAAAAAAAATTCAATCCATGCTGTTGTTGCTATTAGCCGATCGAGCAACTTTAACTACCAATGTAGCTCAATCAATTTGCAATTTAAACAATCCGTTCAAATTAATCTTTCCCTACGCGCGATCGGTAATGCTAGCATTAATTTGGCAAAGTCATCCCAAAAATATTTATATTATTGGCTTTGGCGGCGGCAGTATTCCCCAGTTTTTGCAACACCATTTTCCTGAAGCTGCGATCGAATGTACTGATATTGATGCCAAAATTGTCACAGTAGCACAACAGTTTTTCGGCATTCAATTAGATGACAGGCTGCAGGTAACAATTCAAGACGGGCGTGAATATCTTGCCGAACAAGTTGCCAGTTCAAAATACGATATCATTATTGTTGATGCTGGTTTTGGCAGCGGCTATATGCCTTACCGTTTGGCAACCCAAGAATTTTACCAATTGTGCAAATCTCGCTTGTCAGATTCCGGGGTTGCGGTGCTTCACTTGTTTCACAAGC
>JBOFTL010001087.1:0-4087 GCA_051652045.1 Microcoleus sp.
TAATTGCCGATTCGATCGTTTGGTGATAAATAATTCGGCCTGGAGTCGTGCGAATGAACTGAGTAATTAACTTGCCGTTTGAGTCTTCCCGAACGCGACGGAATTTGTATTCTTTAGTTACCGTACCGTCTGCAGAACTTTCTACCTTCAGCGGTTCTCCCTCGGGTTCGGTATTTTCGATCGATCCGCTGAAGCGCACCCACACGTAGGAATGCAAATCAACTAAACCTTGTTCGTAAGCTACTACCGCGTCGGTGAGACTGGAGAAATAGTGGCCGGCCCCTTTTTGAGCGTTCGGGTTGTCGGCTGTTAAGTAATAGCAGCCAAGTACCATATCTTGAGAAGGAGTGACGATCGGCCTGCCGGTTGCCGGCGACATAATGTTGTTAGAAGCCAGCATCAGGAGTCGTGCTTCTGCTTGAGATTCCAAGGACAGCGGAACGTGGACGGCCATTTGGTCGCCGTCAAAGTCTGCGTTAAAAGCCGGACATACCAGCGGGTGCAGTTGAATTGCCCGCCCGTCTACCAAAATCGGTTCAAAGGCTTGAATCCCCAAACGGTGCAGCGTCGGCGCGCGGTTCAGCATGACGGGGTGCCCTTCAATTACTTCCTCCAATACGTCCCAGACGCTGGAATCGCTGCGCTGGATCAGTTTTTTGGCTGCTTTGATGTTGTTGACGAGTCCTTGGCGGATCAGGCGGTGGATGACGAAAGGCTGAAAAAGTTCGATCGCCATTTCTCTCGGCAAACCGCACTGGTGAATCTTCAGTTTCGGCCCGACAACAATTACGGAACGTCCGGAGTAGTCAACCCGTTTTCCCAACAAGTTTTGCCGGAAGCGACCTTGTTTCCCTTCGATGATGTCCGATAGCGACTTCAGCGGGCGGTTGTTGGCCCCGACTACCGTCCGCCCCCGGCGTCCGTTATCAATCAGGGCGTCCACAGCTTCCTGCAGCATCCGTTTTTCGTTGCGGATGATAATTTCTGGCGCTAGAATCTCCTGCAATCTTGCCAAGCGGTTATTGCGGTTGATGACACGACGGTAGAGGTCGTTGAGGTCGGATGTAGCAAAACGACCGCCGTCTAGCTGTACCATCGGCCGCAAATCTGGGGGAATCACGGGGATGACGCTAAGTACCATCCAATCTGGTTGGGAACCGGTAGCGATAAAGTTGTCAATTACCCGCAAGCGTTTGATTAACTTGGCGCGTTTTTGACCTTTAGCATTGGCGATATCTTCCCGAAGTTTTTCAGCTTCACTTTCTAGGGGAATATTTTGCAGCAAAACTTGCAATGCTTCGGCACCGATACCTACTTCTACGCCCGTGAGTGTAGAATCTTCGCTGTACAATTCGTCTTCAATTTCCAGCCAAGCATCTTCAGTGAGTAATTGCTTGTATTGGAGTTTTTCTGCATTGCCAGGATTGAGGACAACATAGGCATTGAAATAGACAATTTGTTCGACATCTCGCAGGGGCATATCTAACAGAATTGCCATGTAACTCGGGATACCTTTGAGATACCAAACATGAGCTACTGGAGCTGCTAATTTGATAAATCCCATGCGGTGACGGCGGACGCGAGATTCAGTAACTTCTACACCGCATCTTTCGCAAACAATGCCTCTGTGACGAACTCTTTTGTACTTTCCGCAATGGCATTCCCAATCTTTTGCAGGCCCAAAAATGCGCTCGCAAAATAAGCCGTCCATTTCCGGTTTTAATGTCCTATAATTTATGGTTTCCGGTTTGAGAATTTCGCCTGTAATCTGACCGTTGGGTAAAGTTCTCTCTCCCCATTGGCGAATTCTTTCTGGTGAAGCCAACCCAATCTTTACGTAATCAAATCTTTGTTCTAGTTTAGCCATTTTGACTCCTAATTGATGATTTACTTTCGATTAATTGCTACGATCTTTATTTGCTATGTGACTGTTATTGCCAAGGTGTTTTTGTCATTCTCCTTTGTAGGTAACGTAATTTTTAATATCAGAAATAACTCCTTTGGAAACCCCAAATTCCGCTGCAATTATCGCAATTGATTCTCCTGCTTTAATTCGTTCTCGAATCTCTTGTGCTTGAACAAAAGTTAGTTTGCGATCGAGATATCCACCTATACGAGGAATTGGAATTTCTTCGTCTGCTTCCTTCCAAGTGACGTGATATTTAATATTGTGTATGGCTAGCCAGCCCACTCCGTATTCTTCAGCTAGATCTTTCATTCTTTCTCCTGCTGCTAGTCTTTGACGGATTTCCCGTACCTTGTCCCAGTCTAATTTGGCATTGGAAAGGGGATGACTTTTATTTTGGGTGCGCCCTTTTTTGGAGGCATCTAATAAATTTTGAGTCCGAGTACCAGCCCAAAGGTGTTTGGGGTTAATACAACTGGGATTGTCGCAGGTATGACAAGCATCCATATAAGTGGGAATTTCAGATCCTAACTTTTCGGCTAAAACAGTACGAGTAACTGATTTTAATTTCCCATTTTTGAAATGTCTGCCGTAGCCAGCACCGTCTTTTGAACCTTGAAAAATTATGCAGCCATTGTCTTGAATCTCTCCTACAAAGCCTGGGGCAATAGTGGTAAAGTTATCAGGAATATTTGCCTGAAGTATCTTAGTAATTATTTCATGTTGGACACCATACTCTTTTGCTAGGTGGTTCTTGACTGTTCCAGATAGATATTTACTCTGAATTTCTCGCAATTGTTCGATCGACAATTTAGCAGTTCCTGGAATACTTTTGCGTCTGGGAGTTTTGCGATCGCGCCCCATCATCTGCCCGGTATTCTCAGCAGCAGAACCTGCTACGAGATGCTCCGGATTGATGCAGCTTGGATTATCGCAGGTGTGGCAGGCGAAATAACCGGAATCTAGGAATCCTGGGGTTTTGGATTCAAGGACTAAGCGGTGGACTAATACCGTTTTGCCATCGATCCACTTGCGCCCGTAACCATTTTTCAGCTTGCTTCCTTGCCAATTAATGCAGCCTGTAGATAGATCGATCGCTCCTTTAATTCCCGGAATAATTGTTACAATGTTCATGTCAGCGTTTCTCTTTCTTAGAACGTTGATTCGCCTCAGCAGTGGTACCAGCACGGCTGAGGCATTTTTATTGAAGATTTTCTGTTTGAGATTTTAGATGAAATCCGATCGCGCGATCGGAAAATCTCAAATCTCAGATTTCGTAAGTGCGATCGAGTTCGATCGGTCTAGACACAGGATGCGGGGGACGGATTTACGGAATTCTTCATTTGTACCTGCAAATGTTGGTGAACCCACCCCTACAAGAGTTATGACTGTTGAACCGGAGGACGGCGCGATCGCCCCTTACTTAACAGTCAAGACTGATGGCCGATAGCTAATAACTATCAACTCTCAACTCTCAACTATTACATATCCTCATCAATGTCATCCCGCGAAATAGACTCGTAGGTAGGCCGAGAGGGCGATCGCCGACCCCCAGCATCTGCCATCAAATCTACTTCGACGTGTTCGGAACCATCTGCAGAGGTATTGACCTTGTGAACGGCGATGTCCAAACACAGCGACTGCAATTCCCGCATCAGCACTTTGAAAGATTCCGGAGTACCGGGACGGGGAATCGCTTTGCCTTTGACGATCGCGTTCAAAGCCTCATTGCGTCCCTGCATATCGTCTGACTTGACTGTCAGCAACTCTTGCAGGGTGTAGGCCGCGCCGAAAGCTTCCAGAGCCCAGACTTCCATTTCTCCGAACCGCTGTCCTCCCTGTTGGGCTTTGCCACCCAGAGGCTGTTGCGTTACCAGAGAATAGGGTCCAGTGCTGCGGGCGTGGATTTTGTCGTCTACGAGGTGGACGAGTTTCAGCATATAGGCAATGCCGACTGTAACGGGTCGATCGAACGGTTCACCGGTTCGCCCGTCGTAGACGATGGTTTTGCCGGGGTGTTCCTCATTAAATACCCATTTTTTACCTGTTTTCTCGCGGGCTTCGGTAAGCTTGCCGTGGACGGTTTCGCGAGATTTTTCAGCCCCGTGCATTTCGTCAAAGGGAACCATTTTGAAGCGCATCGACAGGTTTTCTCCAGCCCAGCCCAGCAAGCACTCGAAT
>JBOFTL010001088.1:0-4852 GCA_051652045.1 Microcoleus sp.
TGTAGCGGATGCAGCGGATGAGTTATCGAGTGCGGTAGGGGATTTTGTAGCGGATGAATTGTCGAGTGCTGCATTCCGATTGTGGAAGGAGGAAGAAAGAAGAAGCAAGAATAGCTGCATTACTCAGCAACTGAAAACGCTTTTTTCAAAAGAAGTTTAACTCTCCCTTCTCTTCCTCTGTGTCCTCTGCGCTCTCTGTGTTTAAATCATTCAAAAACAATCGTAGCAGATACAAGAATCGATCGACCGCAATCTCAATCTAACCCGCAAGACTTTGAGCCGTATTATTCCGAGTGAAAGAATTCCAAGTACCTAACTCCTGAGAATTGCGACTGCGCAACATCGCTCTAGCTTCCTCACTCAATCCTTGTACTAAACTAAAATCAGCACCCGCAATGCTTTGCAACTGCTCTAAATTCGCTCCTGTCAAATCGGCAGCCCGCAAATCTGCTCCCTGCAATTCAACTCCAATTAATACCGCATTTCGCAAATAAGCACCCGTCAAACAAGCATTCTTCAGATTAGCTCCACTTAAAGCAGCACCCTCTAAATTAGCTCCCGTTAAATCGGTTCCACTGAGATAAGCACCTCGCAGATTGCTGTAACTCAAATCCACTCCTCGAAGATTTGCCGTACTGAGAAAAGCTCCGCTGAGACTGGCTTTCGGGCCGATAGCTTCGGATTTTTGATAATTAAATCCTGCCGGCCAAAGAGTATCGCGATCGTACAAAGCTAATTTCAATTTAGCTGCTTCTAGGTTAGCATCTACTAAATTGCAACCTCGTAAATCCGATCGAAAAAAATAACTTTCTTGTAAATTTGCTCCGCTCAAATTGGCGTCTCGGAGATTGGCCCGCCGGAAATCAACTCCCTGGAGATCCGCACCTTGAAAATTGGTTTTGCTGAGGTTGGCTCCGATTAAGTTTGCTCCGCTCAAATCAATCCCGGATAAATCCATTTGGCTGAGGTTGATTCCCTGGAGGTTGGTTTGAGCTAAACTTTTGCTTAGCTCGATCGCTGATAAGACTTCTGTAAGAGTCAGAGGTTCAGATAGAAAAAATGAGTGTTGGCGCAGTGACATTAGATTTTTTGCAGCTCGATCGATCTCAAAGTTGTCCGCTATCAATTATCCTAGAAGTCGATCGTCCATCGATCGACTTTTGTCACTTTTCTTAACTCAAATCTGCTTTGATTCGTTTTTCATACCCCTTGACAAGGGGACTGTCTCGATATATGTCGCTAAGTTGATACAGAAATGCTGCTAACACCACCGATGACTATGATGGATTTCTTCCGCAAAAGTGAAGGCGTTTGGTTCACTCAGCGAACAGTCCATAATTTTGATACTGCTGCTGTTGATGAGTCGGGAGAATCTAATGTCATCATCGATGTTTTGTCAAGAGACGAACCCAGAGTCTTAGAAATTTGCCAGCAGCAAAATGTAGATCCTGCTTTAGTTAGTGGGGGATGCAGTTTCATGTGGCAAGATAATTTGGATGATGCCATCCCAAATCAAAATTATGCCGCAATTTTGATCGATGTACCGAATCCTAATAACCCGAAGATGGGCAAATTTCTGCGCAATCGCGGCTATGTTGAAGGGATTCCGGTAATTGGGATTTACAATTTTGCGGATGATGGGGTGTTGACTATTGAGACGGAATATGAGACAAATCAAGGACAAGAACGCTGTTGGTTTATTAACGACCATTTCCGAGTGCGGGTGATGACCGTTCAAATGAGCAATGGGGTTAAACAAATGGCATACTGTTCCGAGCGCCGTTGTATTTCTCAGTCTGTTTTAGAAGAAATGTTGGAATGCAATCGCTTGAGAGCTGCTGAGATGGCTTCTGGCTCTCGTTAAAGCTATTTAAGGTTGGTGGGGCGGGTTTATTTAGATTATTGGTTTCGGGCAATTCATTGTTGGGAAAACCTGCCCCTACGGCAATTGGGTGGGAGCATCTCAATGAATGCAAAAAATCAATTTCTTTACAGTGCGAGAGTCCTCGCTCGCGAGTGTTGGATAGATCGCGAGCGAGGACGCTCTCACTATAAAATCAAAACTGAGATGCTCCCTATTGAGTTTCTTTAACCGAAAGCAATCGCCTGCAATTTTTCGCTTATTATCAAAGTATCAAAACTATGTCTGAAAACGAAGAACTTACTAAGTCCGATCGCGATGAATCTGCTGCAGGTTTAACAGCAGAATCAACAGAAGATTCAACAGAACAAATAGATGCTGAAGAATTGGTGGAAATTATTGCTGAATTTGAGCGGTATCGCGAACGTTTGGTCAGTGAAACGATCGCGGCAGCTCAAAAGGCAAAGTTACCGCAGAAAGCAGCAATGGCTAAAATTGAGCCGGAACTAGCTAAAATTGATGCGGGATTGGCAAGTCTCCGCACTCAGTTAGCGGCTGTAAATACAAATAATTAGGTTAACAACGCGATCGATCGATTCTAACACTCAATCTCAGGATAATTCAATGGATAATTTACTGGAGGCAGCTCACGCAGAAACAGATGCTTTGCTGCAAAAAGTTACCGAACAAATAGATTTAGATACTTTTGATGTTAGTGATGCCGATATTTTGCGGCGTCTGGTTGAATCTTTGGGAGATACGCGGGGAATGACTCGCCTGCGTTGTGCCGAAACTCTGGCAGAAATTGGCGAAGCAGCGACTCCTTTTTTGTTAGATGCTTTGGCAAATCACGTGAATCCTGTGGTGAGGCGGGCTGCTGCTAAAACTCTGACTTTGATTGCAGATCCGACTGCTGTTCCCAATCTAATTCATGCTTTATTAAATGATGGGGATACAGTAGTTAAAGGCTCATCAATTGGTGCGCTGGCGAGGATTGGAGAACCTGCCGTACAGCCTTTGCTAGATATTTTATCATCTACCAACGTGCCGGAAAGTACGATCGGTCATGCGGCTTGGGCCTTGGCATTTATTGGGGCGGGGGCGAAGGAGTATTTGTATCGGGCAATAGCTTCGGATTCGCCCGTAGTGAGGGGTGCAGTTGTAGGCGCGATCGCTAAAGTAGCACAAGAAGAACCCAAAGCGGAATTATTCGAGATTTTGCTAAAATCTCTAACAGATGTTGATGTTGACGTGCGCTGCGAGGCGGCGGCGGCGTTAGGAAATTTGGCTTATAAACCGGCAATTCCCAATCTGATTGAGTTGTTAAATAACGGTGATGGGGAAACTCGCAGGGCGGCGGCTTTGTCTTTGATGAAAATTGGCGATCGAAGTGCGATCGAACCGCTACAATCTGCATTAGCTACGGAATCGGAAGCGGCGATTCAAGGGGTGATGAAGTTGGCAATTTCTCAAATCGGCAAGCAAGAATTATGATAGAATCTAGAACCGGGCGGATGTTGCTGTCTCATAATTTCGATCTACCGGAGGGTGGATTTGAGTCTTTAAGTCGCGAAGATTTCACTCGAGTATTTGCCGAGGGTTTAAGTCAGTATTCAGGAATTAAGTGCCGCCAATTAAATCACCCTCATTGGATGGTAGAAATTTTATTTGCTACTGATGATTTTACTCCGCCTCAAGTTGGAGAATTTTGCGCTCAATGTTTGGTGGATAAGCGAATGAGTCAAGGAAAAGTCGATCGTGATTTTCCTGATGTTTTGATTTTAGCAGGATTGAAGAAGACTCCGCCCTTGAGTGACGATCCGGAAGCATTGCAAACTGGAGAATGGGGAGTTGATGTGGTGGAAACTCTGTCTGCTGAAAGTTTTTTGATGGGGCTGGGATGGGAGGAGAAAACGGCGGGGAAAAGTATTGAGGATGTGTTTAAGGTTGAAAGGAGAAAAGGCTATAATGTGTAGTTGAGTGGTGACTGTTGCCTCTCGATCGATCGCCGCCCCAAAAAATATATAGCGATCGTAAATCATTTGTAAATTTCTTGCTCCCTCCCCTTAGCAAGGGGAGGGCTGGGGTGGGGTTAAAAATTTACGATTCATTTGGGATTGCTATATGACATTTGAGTGAAAACAATATGTCACAAGTATTAATGTAATGGCAACCTGAAAAGTAGGAGGGTAAACATGAGCGTCAATAGCTACTTAATTCCTGGCGAAACATTTAGTATAGGCGATCGATCCGATCGCTTTCAACCCGATCTTTCTGACCAAAAAATCAACGAAAAATATAAGAGAGGGGAGATCAGAATTGTTACCGAGCAAGCGCGTTATCCTCTTGATACTATAGAAACTATGCTTGATAGCAGGCAAGGAGACAGTAAAAAATATATTTTAAATCCTGAGTATCAACGTAGAAAAAGATGGGATAACGCTCGCAAATCTCGTTTAATAGAATCATTTATCATGAATGTACCGATTCCACCTATTTTTCTGTATGAGGTGGATTATTCTATTTATGAGGTAATGGACGGACAACAAAGGCTCACAACAATTTATGATTTTTATAAAGGGAGATTTGAGCTAAAAGGATTAGAATATTGGCAAGAACTTAATGGTAAAAGATATCAGAATTTACCAGAACAAGTTAGAAGAGGTATCGACAGGCGCTATTTGTCATCTATAGTATTGTTAGAAGAGACAGCAAAAACCCGAGAGGAAGCAGAAAATCTCAAGCGAATAGTTTTTGAAAGATTGAATAGTGGCGGTGAAAAGCTAACGCCACAAGAGACAAGAAATGCGTTACATAATGGCAAATTTAATCAACTGTGCATGAAGCTTGCCAAAAACGACTTATTTCGTAAAATGTGGCAACTACCTTTAGAAAGTGAGGTGGAAGATTTACTCCTAAAAAGTGAAGAAGAGCTAAAACATTCAGAATTTTCAGCACGCTTATCATTATATCGTAAAATGGAAGATGTTG
>JBOFTL010001089.1:0-8172 GCA_051652045.1 Microcoleus sp.
TGTACAAGCACGCGAGCGGGACGCTCGCACTGCAACTCTCAATCGATCGACTATCAATCGATCGCGAGCGGGACGCTCGCACTACAACTCTCAATCGATCGACTATCAATCGATCGCGAGCGGGGACGCTCGCACTACAACTCTCAATCGATAGACTATCAACTATCAACTATCAATCGATCGCGAGCGGGGACGCTCGCACTACAACTCTCAACTCTCAACTCTCAAGCTTGCTTTTGAAACATACTCGCTAGCGCTTTTTTTGCCAGGGCAATTGGTTGAGGTTGCGGTGCGATCTGCCTGACAGCTTCATCAAAAGGCATAATTCGCACTTGAGAGTTAAATACATTTACCTGATAAACCCTGCGGTAGCTGAGATCGAATCCTGTCAGCCAGCCACTTCTCGGATGGTAAGCACCGGTATCGATATCCAACCAGCCTTGTCCCCTTACCAACTCTCCCGGTTGAATACCGTCAAATGTAAACGTGATCGTGTGACCCGTAATAATTAATTTATCGGGAAAATACGGTTTGGATATATTGTGAAATTCTTTGCGAATCCAGCAAAGTTGATCGCTAGACTGTTTTTCGATCGGCATTTTGGGATGCACTCCAGCATGAACCAGCCAAAAATCGCCCAAGTCCAGGTATGTCGGGAGAGTTCGTATCCAGTCTAGGTGTCGGTAGGGCATCATCCCCGTGTCTCTGTAGCTGGCTACAGTCGCGTCCCCACCACTAAACAGCCATGCTTGCCAGGCCCGCAAATCGATCGGGCCGTTGGGCAAAGCATCTAACATCAGTTTTTCGTGATTTCCCAACAGAGTTTGGTAGGGGCTATTTTTAACAAATTCCAATACTTGAGCGCTTTTGGGTCCGCGATCGATCAAATCTCCCAAAAAATAGACTCGATCGTTCTTTCCGGGAGCAAGCGCCTCTAACAACAGCATTAAGCCGTCGTAATGTCCGTGTACGTCCCCAATAACAATTCGTCGGTACTCCATTGTGCTTATCTGGTTGCCTCACTCCCAACACAAATTAGTAGCTAAAAAATTAAATTTTTCTGTTATTTTTTCCCTTGTTCTCGCGAAGCTGAGGAGATGTTTTCTATTATACTGCTTTTTATGAAGATCTGGTGAAGCTCGCCAGTTACTATTTGAATAGCTACTCATCGCCGGACTGGCAAGCTGTTATTTGTTTTGCGCTACTGGGTTTACCGAGTCAAAGCTTTGAGCATTGTCTGAAGTTCTGCTAAAAAGCCTTTCTTTTTTAACGGTTTCGCCGGTGCAGTAGCATCCGGATCGTCGGTACCGAGAGCTCTGGCGATAATCCTGTCTAAATCTTCGCCGATCGGCTTTTGGGCTGTTTCTGAAATTAGTTGGTATTCGCCGTTAACTTCCAACCAAACTTGCCAGGGTTGGGGGTAACAGCGGAATAGGGCTGCATTTTCTAGGGGCCTGATGTAGTAGCAGGATTCAATTTTGTTGAGGAAGCGATCGCGCAGTTGGCGGCCTGCATAACCGATGCCTATGGTAGCAACATCTTCGAGGCGCGGATTGAGCAAAATTACGGGTCGATCGCCCGCTGCGATCGAGAGTTGTTCGACTTGGGCTACTTCTACTGCTGCGGGATTGATTAACAGAAACAGTTCATCTTCTGCTTCTATTTTATCTTGAACTGGCGATCGACTGCTGCCTAAATCTGTGACTTTAAATTCTGTTTTTCCCCAGTCGCGACGGGCGAGGGCTGCTGCACCAGTGTCGGGAAAAAAGACTTTAACTCCGGGGTAAATTGATTCAAATTCTGGTAGGAATTGCAGGGCGATCGACTGTGCTTGCAGCGCGATTTCTGGAAATACTAATTCAACTTGCAGTAGAGTTTTACCACTGGCAAGTGCTGCGGCTGTTGCTTGTCTGGATTGGGCGATCGCCTCGTTGAGATCGTTTGGCAGTTCTGTCATTAATCTTAATTTTGCTAAATTGCGGTTTTGTATTATTGTATGTCATGGCGATCGCATTGCAGCAACCGCGTAATTATTATTAAATATTATCGCTAACGAAGTGAAGTGATCGCAGAGTTTCGATCTAATTTCACTTGATTATTAGGTATCCTACAGTATTCTTGTCCCCCCCCTTAATAAGGGGGGGCTAGGGGGGGTCGAAGGGTGTTGTAAGATTTTAGAGAAATGGTATATATTCCACGTAGGGACACGGCAGTGCCGTGTCCTTATGGCAATTGTGCGATCGGCGAGCTTGTATCATTAACCTACAATTTGCTATAGCGATCGCAAATGATTTGTAAATACTACCAAGGTTCAGAAACCCGGTTTCTTAGAGAAACCGGGTTTCTGTGGTTTACGAATGATTTGTGACTGCTATATCAATCAAACCACAAAAGCGATCGCCGATACGGGCGAACCCGAACCTCCTACAAGGCGCAAAATTCCGATCGCTAAAGTTATGCCTGTGGCGGGTAATTTGTCAAGATTTGCCAAATTTTCCAAGACGATTCGCTGTTGTTTTAATACCAGTTTGTTCACAGCAAAATTTGGATCTGTTCCCGGATCTACTCCATGAGTGTCAATGCCAATACCAGCGATCGATCGCTCTTCTAACAAAAATCTAGCAGCCGATTCGCTAAATCCGGGAAAGTGACAAATTCCGCTCTCGTCTCGATTAAAAAAAGCTCGATCGTCACTCCATTTTTCTTGCCATCCCGTAGATAATAAAACTAGATTTCCCGGCGCGATCGGTTCGTACTGTTGTTCCCAATTCAAAATATCGTCGATTGTTAAAGTATCATCGGGATTTGTAAGAGTTCGATCGCGAATATCTATGACAATTGCCGGGACGACTAGCGACTGCGGCGCATAATTATCGATTCCCATTCCTGCTGTGTAAAAGCTGTTGGGTGCGTTGATGTGAGTGCCGCTGTGTTCGCCCATTGAAAATTTTCGCAGGTAGTAGCCGTTATTTTCTATTTGAGATACTGTTTCAAATTGTACTGGCGGATCGTCGGGCCAGAGGGGAATATTTGGATTAATTGGGTGAGTTAAATCTACAATCTTAGTGTAGGCGATCGTCCTTAAGTTATTTGAATTTAAGTCAGCCATTTCGATTTTAGATTTTAGATTTTAGATTTTAGATTTTTTGATTGGAAGATTGGGAGATTGAGAGATTGGAAGATTGGGAGATTGAGAGATTGGGAGAATTACCGATTCCCAATTAAGTAGGTAGGTGCAAAGAAACCTTGCTATGTAACCGAATGTGTATTGCTGCCAAAACCTCTGCGATTGCTTCGTTTCACTTCGTTTCACTCGCTCCGGACATAGTTCTGTATTTTTCCACTCATCTACTTACCAATTACTAATGCCCAATGCCCAATGCCCAATGCCCAATTCCCAATTCCCAATTCCCAATTCCCAATTCCCAATTCCCAATTCCCAATTCCCAATTCCCAATTCCCAATTCCCAATTCCCAATTCCCAATTCCCAATTCCCAATTCCCAATTCCCAATGCCCAATGCCCAATTCCCAACTCTCAACTAATTCGATCGAGCGTTGCTGCCATAACATCTTTTGTTTGTCCGGTAACAGTATATACCACAGCTTCGCGGTAAATTCTACCTGCCGGATGCATGATGTTGTTAGCGGCACCGGCGGCGGCTGTAACTGCTGCTTGTCCGCAACGCATAGCTAAATCTATTGCCTCTGCCCGCAGGGCTAATTCTTCGGTAAACGAGCAATTTTCTGCTTGATAAAATTGATGTTTCAATCGATCGAACTTTTGCTCTAATTTTTGGCTGGATGCTACAATTGCAGGTAAATTTTTATCCGCTGCTACTGCTGCAATGGTATCCAATCCCGCTTGAATGCAGCCGAAAGTGGATGGTATGGATTTTAGCACATTTTGACGATCGCTCTCTGCAATCCAGCCCGGAGGTTTTAAGGAAACTACTTGAGAGGCGGGTAGCAAGTAATTATCGAAAGTTGCGGTAACAGTATTGGTGGAACTCATCGATATTAATTGCATCGGTTCGCTGCAAAATATGTTGCCGCCTTCGCCTGCCAAATTAGCCAACGGAACTAAGCCGAAAACAGCCCGATCGTCCGGGAGAGT
This sequence comes from Microcoleus sp., assembly GCA_051652045.1. GTDB lineage: Bacteria > Cyanobacteriota > Cyanobacteriia > Cyanobacteriales > Microcoleaceae > Microcoleus. The sequence goes on from JBOFTL010001089.1 coordinate 4,117, forward strand.
TGCAGCTACAATAAACTTATGAAAAAATCCCAAACCAGTTACCCAAGGAACAGTTCCCGATAGTAAATAACCGCGATCGGCGACAGTAGCAGTAACAAGAGGATTGCCCGATCTTCTCAAGTGCGCAAACCCGATACCTAACCGCAATTCTCCTTTAGCAATAGCGGGCAAATATTTATGTTTCAGCATTTCATTGTCGCTAACTGCTAGCATGGAAGTAGCGCTGTGATGCTGGGCTTGTAAAAACCATAAAGCACCGGAATAACGGGCGATCGATTCTTGATGTCGATCGAAACTTGCGGCATCAATATCTAATCCGCCCCATGCTTGAGGAACTCGTAAAGCTAAGAGCGATCGTTCTTCCAATCCTGCGAGTACCGTTTCCAGTGCGTGCGAGTTGCTGTCGATAATTTCAGCTTGAGGTGCAACGAATTTTTGCAAGTAAGTTTCTGCCAGGTTGAGAATATCTTCGGAAGTCATGGAGTTAGATTTTTGTAATGAGGACTAGGAAAATTATATAAAAGATGAGAAAATCATTGATGCAAGCTTACCACGTAAATTTCCCAAATGAAGCAAGCAATCAAAATTTTACTCATGGCTGTTTTGACGGTATTGTTGGTGTTAGAAGCAGCAGAATCGGGCCGATCGATAGTTAGTGCTTTTGTCGATAGTAATTCCCGCAGGCCTCTAGCTTTAAATCGATATACGGGTGTTGCTTATCTCGAACCGCTTCAGTGTACGGGTTCCCTCCTAACAGGAGGCTTTTACATTCTGACAGCCGCCCACTGTCTCAATGAGGGAGGAGTCAAGGTTCCCGAGGGAACGCAGGTAACGGCAACTTTTAAATTGCCTGCGGGTGAAGTTACTATTCCAGTTAGCAACTATTACATCCATCCGGGATGGACTGGCTACGAATCGGAAGTCGGCAACGATATCGCAGTTTTAAAACTGAGAAAGCGCGCGCCAAATACTGTCGAACAGTACGATATTAATCGCAATAAAAATGAAGTCGGTCAAATCTTTACTAAAGTTGGTTACGGATATCTCGGTACGGGTGCAAAAGGGCAAGATGAAAATTCTAATTCTGAGGCAAAAAGATATGCAGGTCAAAATCGCTACGACGGGACGATCGACCTTTTGAAAGATGCTACAGAATCAGATATGTCGGAATTGGTATTAGGAAGTCAGTTAATTTTTGATTTTGATGATGGTACGTCGCAACGCGATACTTTAGGAAGGCATTTTCCGAGATTGGCCGATCGAGGCTTGGGGAAAAATGAAATTGCTACAGCTAGCGGAGATTCCGGCGGACCTTCGTTTGTTGATGGAAAAATTGCCGGAGTAAGTTCTTGGGGTTACAGCGATCGGGGGTTTTTTAAAACTAATATTGGGGATATCGATAATATTGATGATAACGGCAGTTTTGGGGAAATTTCCGGTGACGCGCGAGTATCATTTTATGCGAGTTGGATCGATCGAGTAACAAGAAATTAGCGATCGAACATGAGATCGCGTCCGATAGGTTCGCAGTAAGGACTTCAGTCCTTTTTTTTGTGGACTAAGTAGGTAGGTGCAAATAAACCTGGTCATGTAACAGAATGTAAAACTAGCGTAACCCCTGTGATTGCTTCGCTTCACTTCGTTTCGCTCGCAATGACATACTTATATATTTTCAGACTCATCTACTTAATACCAAATCCGGGTTTGGAACTCTCTTTACTGTCATTGCGTTTCATGTCGCGAAGCGAAACGAAGTGAAGCAATCGCAACGAATTTGGTTCTAAACTAATGATTTATCAAGGGGATAACTAACTCGGATTTAGTATAAAGTCCTCACTACAAACATTATTTTGAATTGTTCGTTTGTCCGCGAGTCCGCCGGGGATTCAAATCCCCGTCTCATAGCTAAAGTCGGTTAAAACCGACTGAATAATGCTGCAAAATCTTTGAATATCTGTCAGTATAATTTGATTTTCAGTCCTCTTTCAGAGGACTTGCGCTATGAGACGGGGGTTTTTAACCCCCGGCGGATTTGTGGGGTGTTCGGGAAGATTTTGGCTGCTGGATAAAAGCCCGGTTTCTTTGATTGATAGCAACTGAAAGAGCGATCGACCTGTTGCCCGATCGACCGCCAATTTGGAGAAATATACAGTATAATGACAGTAAACGCACCCATAAATATGCAAATTCTTAAGGATTGATAACAATAATACCTTTGCCCGGTCCAGCAAGAATTTCAACGTGGGCTACTCGTCCGCTACCCGCATAAAATCTTACCTTTGCTTCTGATTTCGATGGCATCGATCGCCAAGTACCCTCTCCTGAAAAAATCAGATTAGTTGTAAATCCATCACCCCAACTAATTGTAATTTGGTTGGGACTTTGCTCGATCGAACAAGCAATTGTTTGTGCCTGTTTTTGATTCTGACCGTAAAAACTGCACTGAGATTTATAAGTCTCAACGCCGCCATCTCTTCCAGCCCCAGCTAGAGCGTTGGTACTGGCAGCAGTCACAGATACTAAAACTAAATTAGCGACTAAAACCGCTTTAGACAAAAGACCTGAGTTGAGTTTCATGCGATCGAGATTTTAGATAATAATATTTTGATTTTAATCTGATATTGATTTTTGGGCAAGCTTGTTTCAATCCCTGAAAGGGTTTTAGTTTGATTGCAATAAATGATTGATATGTTCGCTGAACTAGGGATCGAGCCGGTTTCAATCCCTGAAAGGGTTTTAGTTTGATTGCAATAGCCCCTGGTGCTACGCCACATAATGCAGTTCCCAGCAATTGTTTCAATCCCTGAAAGGGTTTTAGTTTGATTGCAATTGTAGGATCAAATCCTAACAAACAAAACTTTGGTTTCAATCCCTGAAAGGGTTTTAGTTTGATTGCAATCACTGTCGGATTGTACTAGAAAGAATTCTAGTGCTCCAGTTTCAATCCCTGAAAGGGTTTTAGTTTGATTGCAATCTCTTGCCTGAATAATGAGAGCGGCAGCAGCGGTGTTTCAATCCCTGAAAGGGTTTTAGTTTGATTGCAATAGAAATTTAATCCTTCCCTTCCAGAAGCAATACTCTGTTTCAATCCCTGAAAGGGTTTTAGTTTGATTGCAATTTTTTTTGCGTATTCTTTGTATGTCACTTATTTAGTTTCAATCCCTGAAAGGGTTTTAGTTTGATTGCAATAACGGGTAAGAATAGATGGGGTGAAAGTTCCCGAGTTTCAATCCCTGAAAGGGTTTTAGTTTGATTGCAATAAAAACACAATTTTTTCTAGGATCTCCGAATGTAATGTTTCAATCCCTGAAAGGGTTTTAGTTTGATTGCAATGATGGCAACTTGTTGCAGGTTGCCAGTTAGAGCGTTTCAATCCCTGAAAGGGTTTTAGTTTGATTGCAATAGAAGTTGTAATTCTTCCCCCAGAAGCGGCGTTAAAGTTTCAATCCCTGAAAGGGTTTTAGTTTGATTGCAATTTGTATTGATCAGCCGGCAATCGAGTGTGTATTTCTGTTTCAATCCCTGAAAGGGTTTTAGTTTGATTGCAATGTCAAGCGATTTGTTACCAACACTTTGGCATAGGTGTTTCAATCCCTGAAAGGGTTTTAGTTTGATTGCAATTCAAGATCCGGCCCAGGAAGATCTAATCGGTACGATGTTTCAATCCCTGAAAGGGTTTTAGTTTGATTGCAATAGCGGATGTTTGAAAGCCTTGCTGTATTTAGTTTTCAAGGTTCGTTTCCGATGTCCACAACTAAAAGTACCATTTCAGACTTCGGCCTGTCAAGCCCCCTTAATTTATTGTGCCTTGAAACCCTTGCCTGATAAGGATTATAGCGTTTCCGAGGGGGGTCTGAAAAGTCGATCGCCCTCAAACCTTTACGGTATCTACATTACAGCCGAAAAATTTGACACCCCGATTTTTACACCCCCCCGCCCTCGCATTTTCACCGAAAAAATACAGTTCGATCGCCCATCACTACCGGACTCAAGCCCTCGATCGCCCGTCCCAATTACCAGCCCGCAATCCTAAGATGGATCTAAATAAGTTTAACC
>JBOFTL010001090.1:0-3224 GCA_051652045.1 Microcoleus sp.
AGGATCGATCGGATCTACCTGTTTTGGCTTGTTTGATTTTGCCTGTGGCACTTCCCGCCCTATAAGGACGAGAATTCTGGCAAACCAGGAATTCCCATGAATTTACCTTTTCCCAGCATCAAATGCCGTATGAAATACCGCTGCAAGTCCTCGAATAAAAACTACTCTTAAGCTGCTACTTCTCTATCCGTTGTCAGGTCCCCACTTGAACAGACATGAGTGCATCCAGTTGTTGTTTTTTCTGTTTTGACACTGCTCTTGGGACAGACTTGGCTGGTTTTTGTGGCATCTATTTTGAGAAGAAATACTTACCGCATTTCAAATAAGTTAGTTCGATGATATTGAAAGACTACCCAAATCTCGCATCTTGTGAAATGCTTGCCCAGCATCCTTCCAAACAACCCCATCAAACTTAAATCCCTCACACAAACTACCCCCGCATCGTCAAAGATTTGGTATACAGATTTGGTACACAGATTTGGTACACAGATTTGGTACGATAGTTTGTGATGCCAGTTTTTTCGATCGTGCCCCGCGCACTCACACAATAAAGCTATTTTCTTCTGGGCGTTGTAATAGTTACAGCCGAGGAGATATGCACGACACCCTGACGTTTCTTAACAGACCGTCTTTTGAGTGCGGGGCGTTAAACGTTGTTTTTTGGTTAAATTCAGTCGAAATCCTGCTAAACAGCGATCGTCAGCTTTTCACCGATCGATCGATGTGGAGATTTTACCATTAAAGCCGAGCTTGTCATCCTAATTTTAGATTTGAAATTTAAATTTAAAATTTAACTCACGGCTTATTTTACTAATAAATAATTGCTCTGTTTTCCCAATACCCATTGTCAACTATCAACTATCAATTCTTAACAGCCAACAGCCAACTCTCAACTCTCGGGGCGGGTACTCTTGACACCGCCCCTACCTCTGGACTCTGGACTCTGGACTCTCAACTGCCTTGCGATCGCCATCAAACTTCGCTACCATTGAGTGTTCGAGTCAAAAACCACAAACAACGATCATGGCCAAGCGCGTCCAATTAGTTTTAAACAAAGATGTCAGCAAACTCGGGAAAGCTGGCGACGTAGTAGAAGTAGCCCCAGGCTACGCCCGCAACTATCTAGTACCCCAAGCCCTGGCATTTCGCGCCACCCCAGGCATCCTCAAGCAAGCAGAACGCCGCCGCGAAGAAGAAAGACAGCGGCAGCTAGAACTCAAGAAGCAAGCTGAAGTTCGCAAAACCGCCCTCGAAGCAGCCGGACCCTTTACCATCTCCAAGCAAGTGGGTGAAGGAGATGCTATTTTCGGTACTGTTACCAGCCAGGAAGTAGCAGAAATGATTTTCAACTCTACCAGTCAAGAGGTCGATCGCCGCGGTATTACCGTTCCCGAAATTCGTAAAACTGGTACCTATAAAGCTGAAGTCAAATTGCACGCCGAAGTTATCGCCGAAGTAGAGATTCAAGTTCTACCAATGTAGTTGATAGTTGACAGTTGATAGTTGATAGTTGATAGTCGATAGTTAATAGTCGATCGGTTGACAGTTGACAGTTGACAGTTGGCAGTTAGGCTAAATCCTGGAAAAGACCTGCTTTACTTGTAAGCGAGTTCGTCTCAAAAAGAGGTTGGTATGTTTGCCATCAAATTAGCGGTCAAGCTGAATAACTCAGCAGCGACTTTGATGGCTAAACACGCGGGATTGAGGCGGAATGTCTCCAAGACGGGAGAGTAAGTGCATAAGTCATAAACTAATAACTAATGACTGGGGACTAACGATCGATGAGCGATGTGATGCCGACAAATATAGAGGCAGAAGAAGCAATTCTGGGAGGAATTTTAATTGACCCGGAAGCGATTTCTCGAATTGCTGAAATGCTGCGCCCCGAATTTTTTGCGATCGCCGCTCATCAAACTATTTACAAATCTGCTTTGGCTTTATTTTTCCAAGGTCAGCCTACGGATTTGATGACAGTTACTACCTCGCTGGCCGATCGCAATCAGTTAGAGCAAATTGGCGGGCAAGCAAAATTAGCGCAATTGGTCGATCGGACTGTTTCTGCTGTTAACATCGACCAATACGCTATCTTAGTTGAGGACAAATATCAGCGCCGCAGGTTGATTGAAGCTGGTAACAACATCGTAAAATTAGGTTACGAAACAGCAAAACCTCTAGAAACAGTTTTAGACAGCGCCGAACAAGAAGTTTTTAGTATAACTCAAGACCGCCCGCAACAAGATTTAGTCTCGATCGGCGAAACTTTAAATGTCACATTTCAAGAACTTGAAAATCGTAATGAAGGTTTAGCACTTCCCGGAATTCCCTGCGGTTTCTATGACTTAGATGCGATGACAGGAGGCTTTCAGCGATCGGATTTAATCATCGTTGCTGGGAGGCCGGCAATGGGCAAGACGGCCTTTTGTACTAACATAGCACACCACATCGCCTCCGGACAGCAAAGGCTTCCTGTAGCGATTTTCAGCTTGGAAATGTCAAAAGAACAGTTAGTACAGCGCATCCTTTCCAGCGAAGCTAAAATCGAAAGTAACAGGTTGCGATCGGGCAGAATCAGCCAAAATGAATGGGAACCCATCACTGAAGCAATTGGTAACTTATCGGAACTGCCAATTTTTATTGACGATACTCCCAATGTTACCGTTACAGAAATTCGATCGAAAGCCCGCCGCCTCCAAGCAGAACAAGGGACTCCTTTAGGATTAATCTTGTTAGATTACCTGCAATTAATGGAAGGTAGCAGCGAAAATCGCGTCCAAGAATTATCTCGAATTACCAGAAGTCTCAAAGGTTTAGCCCGCGAACTCAGCGTACCGATTATTGCTTTGTCTCAGTTGAGTAGAAGTGTGGAAGCGCGGACAAATAAGCGGCCGATGATGTCAGATTTAAGAGAATCCGGTAGCATCGAACAAGACGCCGATTTAGTAATTATGCTGTACCGCGATGAATATTACAATCCCGATTCGCCCGATCGAGGAATCGCAGAAGTAATTATTACCAAACACAGAAACGGCCCTACAGGAATTGTCAAACTATTATTTGACGGTCAATTTACCTGCTTCCGCAATCTAGCATCTCCTAAAAGGTAAGTAGAAGGAAGAAGGAAGAAGGAAGAGGCAACAGGCAACAGGCAACAGGCAACAGGGAAGAGGGAAGAGGCAACAGGCAACAGGCAACAGGCAACAGGCAACAGGGAAGAGGGAAGAGGC
>JBOFTL010001091.1:0-1526 GCA_051652045.1 Microcoleus sp.
CCTGAATTAATAGAAGCAATAGAAGATGAGGTACAAGCTGCAAAAGCAGTGATGCAAGCTACTAATAAATATGAAGCAACTTCCGATCGCCAGTTCATCCTAACATCTGAATATTTCCCGGTGACGCGGCGGCAAATGAAGCAAAGTTGGCGTTACTTGCGCCGTCCCGTGCGCGAAGGGCCGCCCGTAGAATTAGATGTAGAAGCGACGGTTAACCAGATTGGGCGACAGGGCATTTTGTTAAGTCCGGTGTTAGTGCCGCGCCGGGTAAATCGATCGGAATTACTGTTATTAATCGATCGCGACGGTTCGATGGTGCCTTTCCACGATTTGTCGCAGCGATTAGCAGAAACAGCCGTGCGAGGCGGGCGTTTGGGGAATGCTGGCATTTATTATTTTCACAATTGTCCGGTAGATTATTTATACCGCGATCCCTATCAGTTGGAAGCCGAGAAAATTGGAGACTTATTGACCGAGTTGCGGCCAGAAAAATCTGCTATGTTAATTTTTAGCGATGCTGGGGCGGCGCGCGGGGGTTACAGTGAAGAAAGGGTGGAGTTGACAGCGACGTTTCTCCAGCAAATTAAGGCAAAGGTGCGCTATATAGCTTGGCTAAATCCGATGCCGGAGTCGCGCTGGAAGGGGACGACTGCAGGTGAGGTAGCGCGTTTAGTGCCGATGTTTGAGATGGCGCGGCAGGGATTGCAAAATGCGATCGGGCTGTTGCGGGGAAAGAGTCAGAATTCGGTTTTTGTTGGGAATGAATAAAGGGGGATGAAATGAAACCTGAAGTAGCCCGCAGACGGATTGAAGCTTTCGAGAGGCGTTTTGGAAAAACGCACTTAATTTTTGCCTGTCATGCGGCATTTCCCTTGGCTTTGACGCCGGATTTGTTATACAAGTTGTGGGCTAATTTCCAGCGAGATATTCACGGACTTGTGTTGGGAATTCCTTGGGTAGCTGTAGCGGATCTGTTGCTTTCGAGTTTGTGCGAGGAGGTAGGGCGAGAACTTTATGAAATGGATACAGCGGTGCGAAATTCGCTGTTAAATCGCTTGAAAGATGATGAAAATTTTGGTCAGCAGCGGATTAATGAGTTGTCTGATTTTCTATTAGTTTACGTGCAGCAGCAACTTCAGAGTAATGACTTAGAGGTGCGGGATTTCGCTCAGGCTCAGCGGTGGACTGCTTTGGCGTATGTCCGCCCCACTGAGGCTGCACAAGAGTTAAGAGCGATGCTCGAACAAGCTTATAAACAAGATAAGTCGGAACAACTGCGGTTGGTGTCATTGGTAGAAGCTTTTGCAGAACCTTTAGTAGAATTTGAGCCGCTGTTGGTTTTGGTTAATGAGATTAGGAAAGGAAAGAGTGAAGATGATAATAAACCTAACAAACAAGAGAGCAAAAACATTACTAAAATTCCTTCAGGTTACTATGCTTTTAAACCAAAGCCAATAGTTGAAAAGTTAGCTCTTCTCACATTCGTTGGTGATGTTGATAACGGATTTAATGTGTTGCTTGAAATT
>JBOFTL010001092.1:0-7593 GCA_051652045.1 Microcoleus sp.
ATTTTATCAAAACATTTTTTATCAAAAACTGGTTTTTATTTACCACAATACTGGAGCCTCCCGTATCTGTCTTAAGTAAGAAATCCAGTTTTTTTTGTGTCCCAATCCCCACAATCGGATCGTTGATTCCCACATACCATCTAAAATGGTGTTAGACCCCTCGCGCTTATTTCACCTATTGGTTTTAGCATCACTAGCTTCGATCCCTTACCCAGCAGATATTTGTATAGTTTTTTACTAAAATATTGCTACAAATATATTTCGTTTTTATACTAATAACTAGCTGCACAAATGCTCTAGATCTTTGGGGATCGGCTATTTTTACCTCTGGCGATCGGTGCTATAGCTTGCTAAAACATTTATTGGCTTGGTTTGATTAATATTTGCACTTAAGTCACGCTTTCTATAAAATTGAGAGCTAAGATATATTTGCTTCCAAAATAAAGGAAGTGTAAATATTAACATTCTAGGTCTGCTAGTTTACGTAGTTATACTTAAGTAAGGCTTAGACTGAAACAGATCTGTACGGATAGATCTCTTTCAGTTTGCTTGAGTGAGAGATTTCCGAAAAAGGGGTGTACGCATGACAGATCTACTTAAAATAAAAGAAACAGCCAGCTACAACGATCGCTCCATCAAAACACTGGTGAGATCGATCGCCATGTCCCAGAAGCAGTTTTCGCTAATTTTAGCGCGCTGTAACTACCGACAATTACGGCAGCAAATGGCACAGCGCCTGCGACAAGAGTCTCCATTGAACGTTCAAGATATAGTCCTGCCGGCATCCGTCAAAACCCTCTACACAACCCTACTGGCAAACACGCCACACAGGAGTCCCAAACAAATCAATGCTGGTGCTTTGATGGTCTTCGGTTTAGAGTCGGTAGTAGCCCTAGACGAACTGTTGGCATCTACCAATCAAGTCCGGGACGAGTTCCGCAAAAATTTTTCCTGTCCGATCGTATTGTGGGTAACAGACGATATCGTTACCAAAATGATTCGCTTAGCCCCAGATTTCAAAAGTTGGGCTGCAGCGACCATTAAATTTGAAATGGCCTCTGACGAGTTGATTGATTTCCTTGCCAGACAAGCAAACACTATATTTAGCCTCGGCGCACTGGATCGAGAAGCAACAACTGATACTGCCAGACGGGAAGGGAACGAGAGCGGCATCGAGCCTCGTTCGCCAGCAGATAACAAAGGTTTCAGCTTCTCCTCGCAGGAATCCCCGCGAAACTCCCCAACCGCAAATTCCCCAACGTGCGATACCGTTTCTTATTCGCCATTAAGTCCCGGTAGTACGATCGATCTAGCCCTAGGTTCCCTATCGCGTCGCGAACTAGAACTGGCCCTGAAAGATTTGCAAAATCGCGGTCAAGAATTAGAACCCACCCTCGAAGCCAGCCTGCAATTTGTTCTCGGTAGGGATTATTATGTCAGCGACCTAACCGAAACTGCTTTAGTCCACTTCCAGCAAAGCTTGGCATTTTGGCAGATGCAAACTGGAAATTGGGAACTGGAAAACTGGGAACACTTGCTTAGAGAAACCAAAGTTGTCGCTACTGCACCGACTCCCCACTTTTGCTCTGTCGTACCCAACATCTTATTCTTGGAGAGAGAAGGGATCGTATTGTTTCACATCGCCCTGTGCCACCGCTTGCAAGCAGCTAGAAACCCAGCAGCCAGCCGCCAGCTCTGGGAACAAGCTTGGATAGCTCTGGAACAATCAAAAAATGCCTTCTCCGTTGCGGATCGTCCTGAATTAGTAGCGGAAGTTACAGCACATTTGGGAGAGGTGTTGCAGCGGTTGGAAGCTTGGGGAGAATTGCAGGCTTTGGCGGAAAATTCCCTGCAGTTGCACTTCACTTACGGTACGCCCAGCCAGCTAGCCCAAGATTACGGCTTTTTGGCTGAAGTCGCCCTGCAAGAGTCGCGCTGGAGTCAGGCCCGCCAATTAGCTGAACTGGCTTTGGCAATATTGGATCAGACTCCCAGCGATTTAAGATTGCTGATTGAAGATTTGAGGTTGGGATTTGCGGGCAATTATCCAGAATTTGCGACAAATTCTCTGTTAATTAACAATCCTAAATCCCAAATCCAACATCCCAAGTCAGACAGGAGTTCCTATCTGTTGTTGCTAGCGCAAAGTTTGCGACAGTTGGGGCAGTGGGAAGCTGCTATTCATTCTTTAGAGTTGGCGCAAACTCAAACCGAGCCGAAGTACGATCCCCGGCTGTACATTGATATTTTGACTCAATTGCAAGCACTGTATTTCGAGCAGGGTGAATATTTAAAAGCTTTTCGGATCAGGCAAACTCAGCGTTCGATCGAATATCAATACGGATTTAGAGCTTTTATCGGCGCGAGTCAGTTGCAACAACAGCGACAAGCCATAAATCCGTCGAGTCCCTCCGCCCAAAATCAAGCGGCAATTGCTGCCGAAATGACAGCTTATTCCCGCCAAAAAGATATCAATCGACTTCTCGAAAGAATCAGCCGAGACGACCATAAATTAACTATTATTCACGGACCTTCCGGAGTGGGAAAAAGTTCTTTAGTTAATGCTGGCTTAGTACCGGCACTAAAAAACATTACTCCTGGAGCCCGCGATACTTTGCCCGTCGTAGTCAAAGTTTATAGCGACTGGTTGGTAGAATTGGAAAATGCTTTAAATCAGGCACTGTACGACAAACAAGCTGAGGAAGAAAGAAAATTAATAGCTCAAGGAATCAGAGAGATTCACAGCAAAACTCGCGCAGCAGCACCGATCGAAAGCTCGGAACTTTCGTCTTTTATCATCGAACAATTGCGGGAAAATGGTACTAATAATTTGCTGACGGTTCTGATATTTGACCAATTTGAAGAGTTTTTCTTTGTTTCCACATCAGTCGCCCAAAGGCAGCTTTTTTATAACTTCTTGCGCCTATTTTTAAACTTGCCTTTTGTCAAGGTAATTCTGTCATTGCGAGAAGATTACTTGCACTATTTGCTCGATTGCGATCGCTTCCCCAATCTCGACGCAATTAACAATAATATTCTCGACAGAAGCATCCGCTACCAACTGCGAAGTTTTTCCATTAAAGACGCGCGAGCTGTCATCAGACACCTCACAGAAAGAGCGGAATTCTACTTAGAGCCACAACTAATCGATGCTTTTGTTGAAGATTTAGCAGACGAACTGCAAGAAGTGCGGCCGATCGAACTGCAAGTAGTAGGCGCGCAACTGCAAGAAGAATCTATCACCACTCTAGCACAATACCAGCAATTAGGTGACAATCCCAAAGCAGAATTAGTCAAGAGATCGCTCGAACGAGTCATTTCCGATTGCGGTCCGGTAAATGAAGATGCAGCATGGAAAATATTATTCTCTCTCACAGATGAAAGAGGCGTCCGACTGATTAAAACCAAACACGAACTGTCCTCAGTCACCGGGCAGCAACCGAGTGCTGGTGAAGAAACAGAATTGCGGGCGATCGGCAGTGATAATAGAATGTCGAGGTACAAGCAATCAGTCAAAGAGCGTTTTTCGAGAAGCCCAGAAATTGAAACAAAAAAAACCGACAGCCTCGACTTAATTTTAGACATCTTAGTCGGTCACGGTTTGTTATTTCTGCTCAGAGAAGCACCCGAAGATCGTTATCAATTAGTACACGACTACCTAGTGCGGCCGATCCGCCAAAGATTCGGCTTAGAAGCCAGGCTTCACCAAGCAGAAGCTGACAAAAAAATGAGTCAAGCACAGCTCTATCGAGCCAATGCTTTTCTCAAACAACTGCTGGGATTAGCAGTCGTGGGTGTATTGTTGCTAACCAGTTCCACTGTTGCTGCCGTCAATTTTTGGTGGCGGGCAGTAGGTCAAAAACAATTAGCAGTTGCTCAAACCCAACGCGCAGAAATTAACACCCTCACCGCTGCTTCCGAAGCACTGTATTTCTCTAACAACAAATTTGATGCCATCATGGAAAGTTTGCGCGCGGGAAAACAGTGGAGACAGATCGAACACTCCCAAGGAATGCACGCGCTCAAAGACACCGAAATTTTAATTTCCGCTGCCCTGCAACAGGCAATTTACGGAGTCAAAGAACGCAACCGACTCGAAGGACACGGCGACGTAGTTTGGGGTCTGAGTTTCAGCCCTGACGGCTCTACCATTGCCTCAGCTAGTGTAGATCAAACAATCAAACTTTGGCGGCGCGACGGCAGTTCGATCGCAACTTTTAAAGGTCATACTAACAGCGTCGCCTGCGTTGCTTTCAGCCCCGATAGCAAAACCGTAGCCTCAGCAAGCTTAGATAAAACAGTCAAACTTTGGAAAACTGACGGCACTTTGCTTGCCACCCTAGAAGGCCATACTAACAGCGTAACCAGCGTCATTTTCAGCCCCGACGGTCAAACAATTGCCAGTGCATCAAGAGACAAAACAGTCAAACTTTGGAAAACTGACGGTACGTTACTGCGGACGATCGAACAACTCGCACCTATCAATTGGGTTAGCTTCAGTCGCGACGGCAAAACCTTAGCCGTAGCCGGTGATGACGGTACTGTGAAATTGTGGGGTTCCGATGGCAAATTAATTGCTAATTTATGGCACAGCGAAAACAAAAAACCTTCCAAAGTTTATACTGTCAGCTTCTCGCCCGACGGTGAAACTCTTGCCACTGCCGGCGAGGATAAAACTGTAAAAATTTGGAGGGTCGCAGCATCAAAAGACAGCGAGAAATTAAGTGCCAAAGCAGCAAGCAATGGCTTATTGCTGACAACTTTGCGGGGACACAGCAAGTGGGTGTTCGGTGTCAATTTCTCCCCCGACGGTCAAAGTCTCGCCTCTGGAGGTGCAGACGGTACTGTCAAACTTTGGAATCTAGCAGATGTTAGCGAGAAAAGTTTGCGAGAAACCAAGGGTATTAAATCCGAAGGTCGCCTGGTGAGAAATTTTGAAGGACACGCCGATCGAGTTACTCAAGTAAGTTTTAGCCCGGATGGCAAAACCCTGGCTTCTGCAAGTTTTGACAAAACTATCAGGCTGTGGAGGCTTGATGACGTACCCCTCAAAACTCTCGACGGACACCAAAATCGCGTGCAAACTGTCACTTTTAGCCCCGACGGTCAGCGCTTGGCTTCCGGTTCTACCGATAACACTATCAAACTTTGGAGCCGCACCGGAGTGTTACTGGAAACTTTGGAAGGACACACTCAAAGAGTTTCCAGTGTCAATTTCAGCCCCGACGGTCAGTTACTGGCTTCTGGAAGTTACGACAAAACGGTGAAAATCTGGAGTCTGAAGCCACAGGGTGCGAACAATCTTCTCCCCTCCTGCCCTTCAGCCCCGCTATTTCCCTGTTCTCCTGCGGTACAGTCCACCCTGGAAGGTCATTCGGATAGCGTGATGGGCGTTAGTTTTAGCCCGGATAGCGAGATGCTAGCAACGGCTAGCAAGGATAAAACTATTAAGCTGTGGACGAGAAACGGCTGGCTGATTAAGACTTTGACCGGACATACGGGCTGGGTGACAGGCGTCAGTTTCAGCCCCGATGGGTCGATGCTGGCTTCGGCTAGCGATGACGGTACTGTCAAACTCTGGAATCGGGAGGGCCGTTTGCTGAAAACTTTGGAAGGGGCACATAACAGTTTTGTGTTAGGGGTGGCTTTTAGCCCTGACGGCAAAATGCTGGCTTCTGCGGGTTATGACAATTCGGTGAAGTTGTGGAAGGTGGATGGAACTTTGGTAGCGACGTTGTTGAAGGGTTCTAGTGACAGCGTGACTAGCGTGAGTTTTAGCCCGGATGGTTTGTTGGTGGCTTCGGGAAGTTACGACAGTAAGGTGAAGTTGTGGAGTCGCAGCGGGACTTTGCTAAAGACTTTGACCGGTCACAAGGATAGCGTGATGAGCGTGAGTTTTAGCCCGGATGGGAAAGTTCTGGCTTCTGCTGGGCGGGATAATCGGGTGATTTTGTGGAATTTAGACCTTGATGATTTGTTGGTGAGGGGCTGTGATTGGGTGGGAGATTATTTGAGGACTAATCCGAATGTCAGCGATCGCGATCGGCGTCTTTGTGATGGGGTGAGTGCAAAAGCAGAACGATTTTAGATTTGAGATTTGAGGTTTTCGATTGGCGATCTGGTCGATCGTCTATTTTTGATTGGGGATGTGCGATTTTATCTTTGGAAGCTCTAGATTTAGATCCCACATTCCGCAGATGTGGCTGGAATTTTTTTATCAGTTGTGAAAACTTAAAACCCAAAAGTTTTTTCCCACTCTCCTACTCTCACAATCTAAAATTTCCCCCTCCCCTCCCCCCTTCCCCTTCATGGACCTTTGCTGTAAAGTAAACTATTGTAAAGAAATATGAGATTTCTCTTATCCTCTGGTTGACATCCTCCCCAGACCATAGGCGGATGGGGATTCCAAAAGTCACCCTTTGACCTTCCTGGTTACTCTCTTGCGAGATTTCGGCATCAAGCGGAATCAACAGCCTCGCTATCCATCCCCACCGCTTAAGAAGGATGGGGAATTCAGCGAAATTCGTTAAAACGACCAGTTAGCTATAGATACCCGAATTAGAAGTTCCTATGTCACAGATTTTTCCGCGAAAACTTTTAGCATCTGCTGTTGCATTGTTCTTGGCCGTTGCGGTATGGGCGATCGCCCCGGCTGCCCAGGCTTACAACAATCCCGATTTGCTGCCCGAAACTCAGACACCAATTATTGACTTGGCTAAAGCCCTCACAGATTTTGAAGAACAAGGGCTGGCAAAAAATTTAAACGAATTTGAAGCAGAAACAGGTTGGAAATTGCGGGTATTAACTCAGTACGATCGCACTCCTGGTTTGGCGGTTAAAAGTTATTGGGGACTGGATCGCAAGAGTATGCTTTTGGTTGCCGATCCGCGCGGCGGGAATTTGCTCAATTTTAATGTAGGCGATGATTTTTATCCGCTGCTGCCGAGGACTTTTTGGATCGAACTGCAAACTCGCTACGGCAATCAGTTTTTTGTGCGGGAAAATGGGGAAGATCGAGCAATTATTGAATCTTTGGAGTCGATCGAGGGCTGTTTGCGTCAGGGCGGATGTCGTGTCGTTCCCGGTTTACCCAGGGAACAATGGATTTTGACGTTGGTTACTTCGCTGTTGGGCGGGGTAATTTGCGGGTTTGCCGCCCAGCCGCGAAAACCCGGACAGTTGGTGGCTTGGCAGTGGGCGCTAATTTTTTCCCCACTTTGGGGCATCCTGTTTTTCGCTTTCGGCATCGCCCCGGTGATAACTCGGACTGCTGAGTGGTTGCCCTTGGTGCGGAATATAGCTGGTTTTGCTATGGGGGCTCTGGTGGCATTCTTGACTCCGGTATTGGGTAGGTCTTCGTCTTCAGAAACTTAGAGTCAGTTGATAATTGACAATTGACAGTTGGCGAGACTGTGCTAATTCTGCAGGGTCAAGTTAATTGACTGTTGAGTGTTGACTGTTAGTTGCAAAAGTAGGGTGCGTTGCAGCGAGGTATTTTGGCTGTTGACTGAGATTTAACGAGTTACGCACCTTACCCGTCTTGTATTGCAGACCGATCGTGCTGACTTATTGACCGATCGCCAAAAACTGGTA
>JBOFTL010001093.1:0-6047 GCA_051652045.1 Microcoleus sp.
TACGTCTTCGCCGAGTACGAATACAGCGCTATCGCGAGCCATTTCTTCGTCGATGGCCTCGCGGAGAGCGTTGAACAATAGGGTTTCTGCCATATCAGGTGGAGCAATAAATGCAGGAAGGTTCAGATTAGAATCTTAAACCTTTTGAGGTGCCGATTGAGATGCGATCGCGCATTTGGCTCGATTCATATCATAATTAGCTATTTTTGTCAATAAACTTTACACGCAGAATCTATATGTAGGTTGCGCAGTGCGAGAATAGTCAAGGTTAAATTCGCAATGCCCTCGTGAAACAAAACGTCACAAATCAGCAGGGAGAGCGTCTTTCTAGACACGCATTAATTTTAGAGGGCGATCGCATTTTGAATTCAGACGATTTTTCTTGTACTAGGAGGTACGCTGAGCGGATTGTTAGTCAGTCGGCTGAAGATAAACTTGCCATACTCTACTATAAGCACCTTTCTCGTTCGAGAACTCATCATCAAACCATGCTTTTAATTCTTCTCTGCTCTTTGGTAAAGATTGACCACCTTGAATTTCAAAATATCTGCGATTAGAGCCACCCGATGAGACATTGACAGCGATTATGAATGTGTGAAAACTAATCAAATTGACTAGAAAGAAATACCATCCATCTCCCCCGCTTGACAATCTATCAAACAGATCGGCAGGATGTGGTTCATGATGCCCCTTTTCTCCTTTGCCTTTCCACTTCAGAATATTTACAGGTCCTGTCAAACCTTGAAGACGTAATTCAGAGGCTAATCTGGAAAGTGTTTTCGCGTGAGTAGTAGTCTTTTTTCCTCGTTCTGCTGCCCCTTTGGCATATCTCGATTTAGCTGTCTCAACCTCTTTTTCTTCATCAGAATAAAGTTCACTTAAAGATGCTTTATACAAGAAGTTTAAACATTCATTGAAGCCAAAATTTTCTGTAGCTTGGGACAGCTTGTCTTTAATTTCACTACCTTGATTTTCAGGAAATTGCCCCCTTTTTGATTCTTCAAAGTCCGTCTTACGGGTAAAATCAGCGGTGATTTCAATAATTCTGGTCATTTTCTCTATTTGTCCGAATTTAGGCCATAAGAGAAGTTCCTTTTCTAGTTTTTTAATATGACTGATGGGTAGTAAACTAAGAATTGCTTTCAAAGCCATCTCATCAAGCACATCGATTGAATTGCCCTTCTTCTTCCTGATTTTCTCAACCAGAACTATAAATGCTCTCTCAGCAGCCTCGATAATCTCGATGGTAACGATGTATGTTTCCTGTAGAGGAAGGTTGAGAAGTTTTGCGACAATAACGATGCCTGCTTCCTGTAGAGGAAGGTTGAAAAGCTCTTTGACGAAATCTCGATCTTCTTGATTTTCGACAGACGGCTGAGCACTTTCTTCCGGATCCCCTCGTTGAATAACTCCCCCGAAAGTAGAACGAACATTTTGAACAGGGCCTTGCTGAATAGTATGGGTCAATTCATGTGCGAGTAGTTTCTTCCCTGAGTTGCTTTCAGGGTTAAATTGCCGAGTTCTGAGTATTATATCGTTGCCGATTGTAAATGCCCCGGCATTCAAACTTCTTGATAGTTGCTCTGCTTGACTTCCAGTATGAATGCGTATGTTTGAGAAATTCCGACCAAAACGGGGTTCCATAAATGCACGTAGATCGGCAGATAAAGGCTGTCCACTGTTTTGCCACAGGCTCTGAATGCCAGCTTCGATGGCAGGAATAGCTATAGTAACTTGGCTAGAGGAGTGCTTGGGCTGAATGATTTCTTCTTCCTCTTCCTCTAAGAAATCAGCCTGTCTTTTAACTAAAGGTGTAATTTTGCTGGCGATAGCCTTTCTCTGAACCCTCTCCTCCTCTGCTTCCTCTGGCTCAACCTGACGTTGTACAGAAGGTCTTGGCATTCGCATTACTTCGTCAGCGATCCGATCGGCCTCTTGTTCGTACCTATCCCCCGGTTCGCTAATCTTCAGCTTAGTTTGAATCCCCAGTTCTTGCTTGCAACGGGGACAACCACCACCGCAAGCACATTGACGTTGCAGCAGCGGCATTCCTGTTGATAAAGGGGAAATAGAGTGCGATCGCCCTTTCTCCCCATTTTTCTTTTGCTTGGCGGACTCATTATTTGGTTGTTTAGTAGCAATTGCTCTCATGGTTTCAGTGCCTCTTCAGATGCGGATGAATTAGCTGTTTCTTACCCTCCGTGCTAGAATTCGGCCCCTAATCTGAGGCCAAGCCGGAACCAGCGCATAGCGTCAGGGCTGTCCAAAAGCTCACTACCACCGGCTGCTTCTAACCGTGCCGACCAGCTTGGCCCACTCCCCATCATGCCACTTGTAATACCAATCGACCCGCCCCCTTCAAGGAACCCCGATGTTCGTTCCGGTACGGGTGGCCGACCGAACCGTGAAGAACCAAATTGATGGTACGCGCCACCACCGGTGAATAAACCGAAGGTCGCAGCAACCCCAGCGGGAGAGGTTCTCCCTTCCACTCCAACCTGCACGCCAGCCAGCAAGGCGGTTCTGAACTGTCCCGCTGTCTCCATCAGGTAACGACCCCGCACGCCTAGGAGTAACTCGGCCTCGCGGAGGCGTGTCAGAGGTAGCCCCACGTCGAATCCACCGCCAACCGTTAACGCATTGCCGCCGGGGATACGGGCGTAGCTCAAATCGAAAGAGAGACGAAAATCTGGGATCGTGCGCGGTACCTCTTCCAAGGTGACAGTACAACCAGGAAAAGCAGACTCTAGGAACACCTGTGCGAACCTAAAATGTCGTTGGTGGAACAACGAAAAGCGTCCGTACTCGGATGTTGCACCCATGTATGTCAAATCTGTCCGCACTCGCTCGTCGCGCGCCCATTCAGGAATCCGTTGTCGCAGGCTTGAGTCCGACTCGCGGTACTCGTCACCCAGCGCCAGGATCTGGTGGCCGCTCTCGTGGACGGCAAAATGGCGATCCATGTTTCCAACGCAGATTGTGCCAGCGTTGCCACGCCCGGATCTGTTAACCACATTCATCACCCGATCGGGGTTAGATGCGTCATCGCGCGCATCAATTCGTATTGGTATGGCCGCATCGACACATGGCTCCTGACAACCTGTCATCCGAGCAGTAAATAGACCGTTCAGACCTTCGTTGACGTACTGGACGTAGCGAGATCGCAATGCTTGGAATTCCTGTGCAGGTAGTGGTTGCACGGTGGTTGTGTTTGGTGGGTCTTGACAAAATGGGGGATTTGCCGTGGATACCTGATTGAAATCAAATTTGTAGGGTACTGTTACTGTGCAAGTAGAGGTATCAAATTCGACATTGACACTCCCTGAGTGAATTGTTTGTTGTGGTGTGTTTCCAGCAGCAGGTGCTACCTCACTGCGATCGACTCTTCCGGTGATGGTGCTACCACTCCGAGTCGGTGCATTTTGAACAGTCTCAATAAAATCAGTGGTGCCGCCGCCGCCACGCTCTGGAAATGTTCTTGTGTGAAACTGGCGCGCGAGGACTGGCACATCAGGTGTAGCCTGCTGCTGAATGACGTGAACGAGTTCGTGGGCAAGCAGTCGCCTGCTCGCCCCGCGATCTGAGGCTTCAAAGTCTGAGCCAAAAACAATATGGTTCCCGACTGTATAGGCCAAGGAATTCACCGCTGTGGCTGCTTCGGCTGCTCTTGAGTCGGTGTGGATTTGCACGCTGGCGAAATCGCGATCGAAGCGTTGCTCAAAATCAATACGGGTTTCCGGGTCAAGGGGATGACCGGGGGAGTTGAGGACTTCTTGGACGATGGGGGGAACATCGGAGGAAGTCATGTCTGAAGTTAGGGGGATGGGTATGGGTGCGGTTTTCCGCTGGATAATTTCCTCGTCTTCCTCTTCTGGTTCGACTTGGCGTTGCAGGGAGGGTTTTGGCATTCGCATTACTTCGTCAGCAATTCGATCGGCCTGTTGTTCATACTTATCCCCCGGTTCGCTAATCTTCAACTTGGTTTGAATTCCCAGTTCTTCTTTACAACGCGGACAACCACCACCGCAGGCACATTGACGTTGCAGCAGTGGCATTGAGGTTGATAAAGGGGAAATCGATCGCGATCGCCCTTTCTCCCCACTCTTATTCTGCTTGGCGGACTCATTGATTGGTTGTTTGGTGGTAAGAGTTCTCATAGGTTTGTTGTTTTTTTGTGGGCGATCGCCTGGAGTTGATATCACACTACGGTTTAGTCATATTCCAAGTGCCACCATTACTGTTTGATGTACCTGTCCCCCATGTGCCTAAAAGGGTTTGTTCATTTCGCGAATGCCAAACTCCTTTTCCAGACAATGACCCTTGTTGCCAATCAAAATCTATTGTGATGGAATTCACAGGAGTTGCTGATGACGATATACCAAGTAATCCACCTGTACCTGTTACTGGGGTTGTACTATAACTAATTCGACCTCTACCGATTCTACCCCTGATGACTGATGATGATTCATCGGTGTATGTATAACTTCCTGCTACTGTTCCTGATGAGACAGTCAATATAGTTTCAATAGGAACGCTGGATGAGCTACTTCCTATACTGAAAAAGCCTGACCAGGGACCTCTTAGTACATTGTGCCAGACAATCTCTGCAAGGCGTGATTCATAATAATTTGGATTTAATACTTCATTCCAACGAGCGCTGATATAATTGCGAATCTGAAAAGTATAGGAACGAGGGTTTGCCAACAAATCATCATAAAATTGTAATCCTGCGCTATTAGCTGCAAGATCGGCATTGGAGTAAACTCCAGTAGTCAACAGACCTTGCTCGCCGATTTCTAGCGAACGTCCGGTACTTTCAGCCGTAGCAGATGTTCCACCAGAACCACGAGCTATGAAAAAATACTCATATCCTTGCTGAAAAAAATGACCTAGTTTATCAGCTCCCACACAAATGCCACGTATGTTAACAGCAGCTCCTTCTACATGCACTCTACCCAGCGTATGTAGGAACCAAAAGCGATTGACTGACTCTGCACCTTCATATCTAGAGCCGCTCAAGCTTGTAGGTGACAGATGACGATGAGTAGCAGGTAAGCTTTCAATAAGCCCTTCAATCGGTGAAATTGGTGTACGACCTCCTAGCCTATCTCTAACGTCCACTAAAAAACTAGAAATATGTCTTATTCCGATAGTAGATCTTGCACGACGAATTTCAGCATTAACATGCCCATCAATAGTTGCCTCAATATCTGTTAGTCCAGCGCAAGAACTATTGCGATCGTCAACTTCTGCTCGTTGAATATGCTTTGAATTGATACTCTTTTGTTGAACTACATGAGTTAATTCATGTGCTAAAAGTCGTTTCGATATTTGAGTATTTGGTACATACTGGCGAGAACCAAAAACGACACTTTTTCCCAGCGTATAAGCTTTAGCATTTAGTACCTGTGCTGACTCTGCTGCCTTGGTATCTGTATGCATTCGCACTTGACTGAAGTCATGCCCAAAGCGTGATTCCATAAAGGTAAGGGTTTCGGGGTCGAGAGGTTGACCAGGCGATCGCAACACTTCATGTACAATTGATGGAACTTCTGATTCATTCGACCCTTCACTGACAGGTGAAATTGAATTTACGATCGCCTTCCTCTGCACCATCTCCTCCTCTTCTTCCTCTTCCCATTCAACCTGACGCTGCACAGAGGGTTCTGGCATTCGCATCACTTCGCCAGCAATCCGATCGGCCTCTTGCTCATATCTATCCCCCGGTTCGCTAATCTTCAACTTGGTTTGAATTCCCAGTTCTTCTTTACAACGCGGACAACCACCACCACAGGCACATTGGCGTTGCAACAGTGGAATTCCCGTCGATAAATAAGCTCGCTTTTTACCAATATCCTTATGTTTAGCGGCATTATCGATCTGTTTTTTAGTAGTCGCAGTTGCTCTCATAGTTTCAGCGCCTCCTGAGTCGCAAAGGATGGAAATTCCGAAAATTTTAATTACGAATTTCGACGCAGAGTAATCTCGAATACCTCAACTCGATCGGCTTCGCATCGCACAGCTTCTTGTGAAGAGTAGAGAGTATT
>JBOFTL010001094.1:0-2708 GCA_051652045.1 Microcoleus sp.
TCAAAAGAACAATTAGTGCAAGACTTAATTCGATCTGAAGAAGAGCGGCACGCAAAAGAGAGAGGTCTTTTGTTTTTTAATATGTCTGAATATGGCAAACAATCATTTCAAAGTGAAAGTCTATCTGATTTACAAATTATGGCAAGATACAAAAATGTTGAGATCACTTATAAAACGTATCGCTCCCGGAAAGTTCGGAGAACTAAGACACAATTAATTCATGAAATTTTATACTATTCTGATTTTGCAGAGTGTTTCTAATGATCACCTACATGCGCGGCGATCGCATCCCACCAGAGAAACGCGATCGCCGTTTCTACAACCCAGACGGTACGCCTAGGCCCACGTATTTGCTCAGCTATTGGCGCGTGTTGCCCGATGGTTCGCCTGACCCTAGCTGTGGGCCATTCAGGACAAAGAAATTAGTTGAAATGTTTCATCGGGTTCCGCCGGTTCTGCCGTATGAGATTTTGGCTGACAAGCCCGGTCGTAAACGAGTTTGGGCTTCTAAGAAGGAATATCAGAAGGAATACTGGAAAAAGCGGAAAGCAAAGCAGGGGAAGACCCGCGAAAGTTTGTAAACAAATATTACAGAGCGATCAATTCACTCAAGGAAAAGTGTACTATATATTTAGTTGAGAGTTTTAAGAGGTTAGAGAGATGACTTACTTCCCCGTCGCTTCAGTTCAATCCACTGTTAAGGTTGCCAAGTACCGCGATGCGATCGGCTTTGCTGCTTACTGTGCCCGTGGTGTTGCTTCCCCGTGTTGTACTCAAAAGGAATTGATTCATGAACGATCGCTTTCAATCCTTTCCTTGTTCCGGGCCATGAGAGAGTTGCAGGCTATTAAATGCGATCGCCTGTCTCAGGATGACAAGGACCGTTTCGGATGGATTGTGACAAGAGCGACTGAGCTGGTGGATGAATTCAAATCTCAATATTTTGAGGGATCGGAGGATTTAAATATGGCTGTAATAGGAAATGTTAATTCTTGCTTAGACAAGGGTGATAGTCGTTATTTAATTCAAGGTTTTAAGGTTGGAGATCTTGTTACTGAGAATTTTTATACAGATTCCAGAGCAGGTAGAGTTATAGAAGTTTTAAGGAAGGGAAGGGAGGTTGTTTTTCAAGAAGATTTTTCCCGCCTATCAAAATCATTTACACCCCATTTTGCTATTGGGGGATTTATGGGTCATTGTACAAATCAGGGACAGCAATCTTACACATACGAATCCAACCCTAATGGGCGAATCTCCGTTCACACCCTTAGAACATGGAGAGGAATAAAAATTTGGACCAGAAAGGGGGATACTCCAAACGGTAAAAATTCTATTTCTCTAGGACAGTATTATTAATGCACCGCCCGATGCACCCACCGATGACAGCGATCGCCCAATAGTCGGACGACGAGATACTTTTTTATTTTTTGGAAATTTCATGACCACCCGTCATATGAACGAAAACTATATCGATTGGCTAAAATCCGGCTCATCCGATGCCGAGGAATGCATGGAGCTAATGGACCGACTTCGGGATGATCGCTATCGCTATCGACTGGCTCTCAAGATCGCTGAAATCGCATACACAGCGGGGGGAAAATCGCCCTCCCAAAATCCTAAAAATAATTGATGCCCTCATGGGCGCAGCCAAAGGACAAAGCCAACGAACAAACCATCACATCACTGCGAAAAATGCGGCAAGGCCGTGGAGCTGAATCGAACATACAAGGGCAAGATTTACCTAAAACGCCATGAATGTATATCTTAATTGATTCTTATTCTCAACAATAATGGTATTTCCCCTAGGGGATTTTGATACCATTTCACGCAATACCAACACTTTCAGCCCACACCCCCTTAATGACCTCATTCTCATTAAGGGGGTGTTTCTTTGGCGACTGGCGGGGTCACCTGGTACCCCTCAGCCTCTAGATACGATCGCATGGCTTGTTCGGATACGTTGGTGACCTCGAAGCCAGCGGTTGTTACGGTTTTGAGTGCTGTGTTGACGGTATGTTGGGCTAGGTCGAGAGCTTCGCGTTCGCGGCCTATGGCGCGGTCGAGGACACCCATCCAGAGGCTCATGTCCTTGGCGATCAACATGAGTTCGGTTGAAGCAGCTTGGGCTGAAAGAAATTTGTCGGATCCGGTGGCTTCCTGATACTTTGCAATTTTGCCATTGACTAGAAATGTTTGGATTTTGGCTGTGGCTTGGGCCAATGCTCGGTATTGTCGAGCGGCTTCACAATGCTCGGCTAATATTTTCGCATGTTGGCTAGACATCAAGTCTGAAGCCTTCTCTATGGTTTTTTCTGTGGTTTTTATGCTGAGATTTTCTTGAAAGGCTGCACGATTGTCGGGCCAACATTTCCCAGCTATTTTATCCTCTCTAGTCCAATGTGCCAGGGTCCTATAGGGCACCTCAGCGAGCTTTGCTAGTTTCTCAAAACTGATGCGATCGCCTTCAATATAGCGGCGATAACAGGTTTCTTTATCCCACGGCTTGGGTTTTTTGGTCCAGTGCAGCACAGAAAGTTTGTATTTTTAGGTATCGTTAATAATGACTATACCGCAAAAAATAATGGCTGAACCTAATGCGCTGCATGAAATGTCTGCTCTGGCTGGCGATGAACTCAAGGTTCATTACATTGCGCTATCCATGCTTTCGGACAAATTTTTAGATGGCAATTCCAAAAAGCACTCGATGA
>JBOFTL010001095.1:0-4835 GCA_051652045.1 Microcoleus sp.
TTTTCTGTGAGGTGCGATCGCAATTTTCCCTGTCCGACTAACAGCCATTTCCAAGAACTTTGTTTTAACCCTGCCAAAGCTTCAGCCAAAGTTAACAAGCCTTTTTCTTCGACAAACCTCCCCACATATCCTACTACAAAATCTGCCTGTTGAATGCCGAATCTGCGCAGTAAATTAGAGTTTTTAGAAGTTCGGTAAAATAATGTTTCATCTACTCCCAATTGAGGCATGACTTTTAGCGCACCTTTGTAACCCCGCTGTCGCAAAATCGCTGCCCCGTCGAGATTGCCAGCAATAATTCCGTCAGTGTATCGCAGGTTGCAACTTTCTAAAGCAGAGACAGGCCATTTCAATTTGTAAGGCAGGTTCCACCAGGTAAAAAATATGTTTTTTGCTTTTAAATTTAAGATGTTATTTAAAGCAATTAATTGAGCGTAAGCGAGAGATTTGGAACCTTGTTCTACTTGGATGATTTGCGGTTTAAATTTTTGTAAAAGTTCAATTAAATCTAAACCGAATGTTAGCAATCCTTGATTGTTTTGACTGAAATTGGAGATAGGGACTACTTGAAAAGAACCATCTCGATCGCACTTAGTTTCTACAATCTTATTTTGGACACCTCCGGGATGCCAGCGTTTCGGCACTACAACAGTTACTTCTAGATCGGGTTCTAGATTAGCTAAAATCTTGAACTTTTCCCGATTGATGTCTACAATATAAGTGTGGCTGGCAACGAGAATTCTCATGTTTCGATCGCTATTAATTAGTGATAATTATAAACCTTATTTAACCGACAACTATGCACTGCGAAAAAGAAACCGGGTTTTTTATCGAATCTCTGGGTTAATATGAAATCTTTTCCCAAAAAACCCGGTTTCTGAACCCCCGTGTTAACCGGAAACTGTGTATTGCAAAAAAGAGACAGATTTTTTATCGAATCTATGGATTAATACCAAGTATTTTCGTAAAAAACCCGGTTTCTGAACCCTCGTACGTGTACGCTCAAGAATTCAGCCGTGTATCCGTGTCATCCGTGTCATGCCTTCCTGCTTCTTCATCTTGCCGGGTGTAAGTTTGTCCGTCATTCCAGAGAGATTGAATTAGGGTATTGATAACACTGAGAAAACCTAGGAGATAAAAACTAAAGCGTGTAATAATTTTAAGGGGCGATCGACCTTTATTGCAAGGCGGATTTCCCAAAACATGGCAGTCAAAAAGTTTGGCAAAAAATCGCAGGCATTGAATTGCTGTTAAATTTTTCAATCCCATAAGGAAGTGATTGTGATAAAATGTGACTTGATATTCGATCGACCTCGTACCGATATCGTGACAGCCGCCACTTTCTTCTCCCAAATGAACTAAATGCGCCTTCGGATCGTACCAGATTTTAAAACCGGTCGATCGCAACCTCAAACAAAAATCCGATTCTTCCCGCACCGCACTTCCCGCAAATCTTTCATCAAAACTCATCTCGAATTCTGTAAAAACCTGCCTGCGAAAAGACATATTGCAGCCCCTAGCTGACAGCACTTCCTGCGGTTTTACAGTGTGTACCAAATCGATAAAATACCAGGCTATTCCGGCATCCATAGCTTCCGGTGGCAAATATTCAATTTCGCAATTTCCGCCCGAATCTTCCAACTTCATCCTGTCAAAAACTCGGCCCGCGACGCATCCCACTTCCGGTTTTGCTAAATAGTTATTAACGTGTGCGACAAAAAAACCCTGCGGTAACTGTACATCATCGTCTATAAATAAAATAATATCGCCGATCGCCCGCCGCACAGCATAATTTCGAGCAGCAGGTAAACTCGCCCAATCTACACGAAACCACCTAATTTGACCAGAATTTGCTAATTCTTCTAAATAAACTTGAGTTGCCGCTTCGTGAGTGTGAGTTTGATCTATTACTAACACTTCAAAATTCGCGTAATTCTGCTCGATAACATCCGCCAACGTCTCTCGCAGACTTTGCTCGCGATTGTAAGTGGGAATGATAACAGAAAGCAACATTCGATTTTAGATTTTGGATTTTAGATTTTAGATTGAATGATTTTTTGATTGTTGATTTTTAGATAGATCGATTTTAAACTTGAAAAAGTGAAGGTAAATTCAGAAGCCTTCATCTGTAGGGTGCGCACTGCGCACCTTACCGCTATTAATAGTGTGTCAAACTACTTGAGGTGTAAGTCATAGAGAATATAGAAGGAGGAAGATTAAATCAGGATAAGAAATAAGTTTTAGATTGAAAGACTGAATCTCCAGGTTTTTACTTTTCTCCTAGATAACTCAATGCTTCTTCCTTCTTCCTTCTTCCTTCTTCCTTCTTCCTTCTTCCTTCTTCCTTCAACTTAAATTGCTATGTGTTCCTGAACTGCTACAACCAAATTTTCAGTCCAAAAATTAGCCAATTCAGCACAAGCAGCTTCCACCATAACTCGGATCAAAGGTTCAGTACCGGAAGCGCGGACTAACACCCTGCCTCGATCGCCCATATCATTTTTAGCACGAGCGATCGCCCGTTGCAAAGGCTCGCACTCGTTCCATTTCAGGCGTTTTTCGCGATCTTCCACCCGCACGTTGCGCAACAATTGCGGGTAAGTTTGGAAACTGCCATTTATCAAATCTGCCAAAGATTCACCAGACTCCCGCACCAGGGAAGCTAAATGCAAAGCAGTCATCAAACCATCGCCACTAATACCGTAATGAGGGCAAAGAATGTGACCAGATTGTTCGCCGCCCAACATCGCACCGGTGCGCTGCATTTCAGCATGAACGTACTGATCTCCTACGGCAGTTCTAGTTAGTTTGCCACCCAATTCTTCCCAGGCGCGCTCGAAGCCGAGATTAGCCATTACAGTAGAAATAATTAGATTTTCCGGCAACTTTTCTATCGCGCGCAACTGCCTGCCCCACAAATAAAGAATGTAGTCGCCATCAACAGATCTACCTTCATTATCCACAGCTAAAACTCGATCGGCATCGCCATCAAAAGCAAATCCCAAATCGGCCTGGTGTTCCAAAACAGCAGCTTGCAAACTTTCCAAATGAGTAGATCCGCAACCAACATTAATGCGATTACCATCAGGAGCATCATGCAAACAGATAACATCCGCCCCCATTTGCTCGAACACAGCCGGGGCCAAACCTGCAGCAGCCCCCCAAGCCAAATCCAAAACTATCCGCATTCCGCGCAAATTCATCTGTTGCAGGGGAATTCTCAGCGAAGCAGCATAATCTTTCACCAACTCGGGGCGGTGGTAGTGGTGTCCCCAAGCAGCACTATCAATCGGAGTGCTTGTGCCCCGGATGCCCGCTTCGATTTGTTCCTGCAACTGCTGCGACAGTTTCGTGCCGTTAGGACCGAAAAACTTAATCCCGTTATCTTCCGGGGGATTGTGGGAAGCGGAAATCATCACGCCGCCTGCCGATTCCGAAACGCTTGCTAGATAAGCAACGCAGGGAGTCGGACACAAACCCAAATTCCAAACTTCCAATCCGGAGGCTGTCAAACCTGCTGACAGTGCCATTGCCAGCATATCGCTAGAATTTCTGCTGTCTTGTCCGAGAATTACAGGTCCCGGCTGCGGGGAATTGTGGCGTAAAACTTGTCCCGCCCAAAAGCCGATTTGCAGTGCTAGGGGTGCGTTGAGCAATTCTCCAACTTTCCCGCGAATTCCGTCTGTGCCGAAAAGTTTGGTACTTGGCAGGGGGATGCTATTTCCGGCTAGAAAGACATTGGGGCGTTTAGCTGAAACTACCGAGTTAACAGCCTGAAACTCGCTACCGCGTTGGCGCGAAGGTGTTTGAACCATATTCACTCCTCTAAGAATATCCACACTCACAGTTTGGAGTTTATGTTACAACTGAAAATCAGATTTTTCAGCCGCAACTTCATTTATTTCTGAGATTGCGCCGGCAACCTGATTCATAAGAGTACCCTGAAAAAATTTTGAATGTTTTTTGAATATACGCTGCTTGATTAAATTTTCAGGTTGCTTGGCAGATCCTAGGATAGCAGTTTAGCTCTGGAATATCTTGCAGTGCGGTATACGAGGTTCGATCGAGAGCGATCGATCGAAATCAGTCCTGGACGCAAGGAACACGATTTTAAGTAAGTCGGCACGAAAATTCATAGCTATGTCCGGAGCGAGCGAACTCCGTGAAGCGTTAGCCCAGCGATCCATAGGAAAGCAATCGCAGCGGAGTCTGGCGCAGTTAGAAACTTGGGGATCTGGCCTTCAGGTGACTGAGTACCCGACTTCGATCGTTGTTTGAAAGTATTTTTTTTGACACTTGACAGCCAGAGAAATGTAGGTTACTACTACGTCGCAATTCACATTTCCCCGCAAGGGGATTGAAACCCGACTGCTAATTCCTAAGTCCGGCAGGGGTTTAAACCCCTGCCTCATAGCTCAAGTCGGTTAAAAACCGACTGAAAAGATCGATCGAAATAGCATGAATTCCAGTCCTCTTGAGCGAGGTCTTAGCACAGTTGTAGGAGAGAAACCGGGTTTCTTTGTAAGTTTTTTGTTGGGATCGAAGGTTATTTTTAGAAACCCGGTTTCGGGGTATGTCACCTGTTAAATTTCAGTCAATATCTGCAGATAAGGCATTGTCCCCCGCCCGAGTGAAAAAGGTGAGGGCTGTATTGCCGTAAGTCTTCTGGCGGCAGATTTCCAGGCCTTCAACAGGCTCGATCGCCCGATCGCGACCGTGTTCGACGGCGATTTCGCCATTGGGTGCTAGCATTGCTGCACTAGCTAGCGCGTTCAATACGGGTTCGTACAAGTCGCTAGCGTAGGGGGGATCGAAATAAACGCGATCGAACTGCT
>JBOFTL010001096.1:0-1982 GCA_051652045.1 Microcoleus sp.
ATCTCAGGCTGCCGAAAATCTGCGACTAAAGTATTTCAGGCTGGGTGAAATCGATGCTAATATTCGGTATTGGCAATAATCCATCAAAGTATAGCATAATATATTCATGTATAGTCACTGAGTGAAGCATGAAGTTATCAGATTACGCCAAGCAGATCGGCATCAGCTACCAAACTGCTTGGCGGCATTACAAAAACAACAAGATCCCTTACCCAACGCGCCAGCTTGAATCAGGCACGGTCATTGTCGATTACAATCCCAATATTTCCGCCAATGTGGTTGGGAGGGCGGCGATTTATGCCAGGGTTTCGAGCGCGGAGAACAAAGACAATTTAGAACGACAAGCAGATAGGCTAACTTCTTACGCGATGGCGAAAGGCTACACGGTTCAGCATGTTGTCAAAGAAGTCGGCAGCGGATTGAACGACAACAGAAAGAAGCTGGAAAGACTGTTGAAGCAGGAAGACTATCAATACTTGATAGTTGAGCACAAAGACCGTCTAGGGCGATTTGGCACTCACTATATAGACGTGCTGCTGGCGCGGTGTGGCATCAAGCTAGAGATAGTCAATTTGGCAGAAAATGGGCGGGATGAGTTAATGACTGACTTGGTTGCCATCATAACCAGCTTTGCCGCAAGGCTTTACGGGCAACGACGGGCTAAGCGGAAAACCGAAAAAATCATTGCAGCGCTGCAAAATAAAGATGATGAAAATATTTCAGAATCTACTCAAGTATAGATTTCTATGCTATAATAGCCTTAGTTTGACACGGAGTTTCTAGGATGGGTTATCAGGTCGAGCAGCATCAAATAACTAAATCGCATGACTGGTGGCAGTACTGCGACGAGATTTGTTTTGCCTCAAAAAACCTGTACAACACAGCCCAGTACACCAATCGCCATAGTTTCATTTATGGCCATGGGTCTTTAAATCAGCCAGCTTTGGCTGCTGTCTTTAAAGATGATCCAAGCTACAAGGCTCTCCCTGCGAAAGTGAGTCAACTTGTCCTAGTTCAAAACGCTGAGGCTTGGAAGTCTTACTACAAAGCTCTTGCGGCGTACAAAGAAGATGCCTCTAAGTTCACAGGGAAGCCCAAGATGCCGGGATATATTGACCCCGGAGCGAAAGGGCGAAACTTGGTCAAGTTCAACACCCAGGCGATTAGCAAGACTGAGTTTAAAAAGGGTTGGATAGTTCCATCAAAGTCCCCGATTCGGCTTCCGGTTAAGTCCGGACTAAAATTCGATGGGCTGGTGGAAGTGAGAATCGTCCCTAAAACAGCCTGCTATGTGGTTGAGGTGGTCTACGAAGATGGTTTGGACGACTGGAAGATTGGAGATGTCGGGTTAGGTGCTTCTATCGATATTGGCATCGACAATCTTGCCACAATCGCATTCTCTGACCCCACGGTGCAACCAATAGCCATTAATGGTAAGCCATTAAAATCGGCTAATCAGTGGATGAACAAAGAAGTGGCTAGACTCAGGTCTCATCTGAACTACGGGACAACTCATAAGATTCAGAACGTGATCCGGAATCGCAACAACTTTGTTCACACTTATTTGCATCGAGCAACAGCCAGGATTGCAGCGGAGTTGGATGATATAGGGGTAACCCATGTTGCTATCGGCAAAAATCCTCAATGGAAAACCGAGGTCAATATGGGCAAAAAGAACAATCAATCGTTTGTTCAAATTCCCCACGCCAAGTTCATTACAATGCTTACCCAAAAACTTGAGAAGCTCGGAATCACCGTAATGGTTGGAGAGGAAAGCTACACCAGCAAAGCCTCTTTTCTTGATTGGGATGAGATCCCAACATGGAAACCTGGAAGTTCTAGCAAACCTAAATTCTCTGGAAAGCGGGTAGCAACGAAAAAATACCGATCCAAAAACGGAACGGTCATCAATGCCGACGTGAATGGGGCCTTCAACATCGGTAGAAAAGTACTCCCTAACTTGTATGGCGATAATCTTAGAG
>JBOFTL010001097.1:0-2192 GCA_051652045.1 Microcoleus sp.
AGATTGATTTTCGAGATAAGTTTCTAAGTTAGGATTCGGTTCGTAAGCGTGAATGACTGATTGGGGAAAGCGATTGCGGGCCGCGATCGGAAACAAGCCGACATTTGCCCCAATATCTAGAATTTTCAGCAAAGAAGCAGGCAATTGTTCGACTCCGTAGCAATCGTCAAGCAACACTTCGATAAATTCACCATCCATCCCTTTCTCCACAGGCAAACTTAACGGCTGGTGCTGCCCCAGAACGATCGCACTTGCCGGCAAACTAAAATTAGCAACTCGATCGAACTTAATTTCCAACTTTTTTGCCCTAACTTTTCGCTGCAAGAGTCGGACAACTTTAGCAAATATCATAATAAAATTCAAACTCTCAGTATCAACTATCAACTCTTAACTCTCAACTCTCTCTCTGCGCCCTCTGCGCCCTCTGCGGTAAAAAACAATCTAGTTCGCAAATGAATGATATCAAGTCCGATAGATCGTAATAATGTCCGTTAGTAGTGTGGCCTTTAGTCCGCAGGCTGTTGTAGACTAAAATCCAGAATACTAACTGTTTTTGTTGTCTTAATCTACCAGACATCATATGCAATAAAATTGTTATTAATATATTAACCGACACCAGCAACAACAAAATAAAAAATGTTAGAGTTCGATCGACTGTTCCAAACTATCGAAGAATTAGTAATGCTGCACTCTCCCAGCGGCGTCGAGTCAGAAATCAATCGCTGCTTGATGGAAAAATTCGCAGCCCTAGGAGTAAATGCTTGGCTGGATAGTGCAGATAACGCGATCGCCCTCATTCCGGGGCGCGATCGAGAAAAATCGATCGCCATTACCGCCCACAAAGACGAAATCGGCGCGATCGTCAAAACAATCGGTACTCGCGGGCGCGTGCAAGTGCGGAAATTAGGAGGCGCGTTTCCCTGGGTATACGGCGAAGGCGTCGTCGATTTGCTGGGAGACAAACAAACAATTAGCGGCATTCTCAGCTTCGGAAGCCGCCACGTTTCCCACGAATCGCCACAAAAAGCCCAGCAAGAAGATGTTGCTTTAAAGTGGGAAAATGCTTGGATTGAAACTAAACTTACCGCTGCGGAATTAGAAGAGGCGGGAATTCGGCCGGGTACGCGAATGGTTGTAGGAAAACACCGCAAGCGGCCGCTGCGGTTAAGAAATTGGATTGCCAGCTACACCCTCGACAACAAAGCTTCTGTAGCGATTTTGCTGGATTTAGCCCAACGTTTGAAACAGCCTGCGGTGAATGTTTATTTAGTGGCTTCAGCGAAGGAAGAAGTCGGGGCACTTGGGGCTTTGTACTTCACGCAGCGGCAGCCGTTGGAGGCGTTGATTGCTTTGGAAATTTGCCCCCTAGCGCCGGAATACCCGATCGCGGATGGCGAAAATCCGGTGTTGCTATCTCAAGACGGCTACGGGATTTATGATGAAGGGTTGAACGGCCAATTGCGTGCAGCGGCAGATCTGGCCGAGGTGGAGGTACAGTTAGCGACAATAAGCGGTTTTGGTAGCGACGCTTCGATCGCCATGAAATTCGGCCACGTCGCCCGCGCAGCTTGTTTGGCTTTCCCCACGCAAAATACCCACGGATTTGAAATCGCGCATTTAGGGGCGATCGACAACTGCACGCACATCCTAGAAGCTTACTGCAACGAACTTTCAGACAAATAATAGAATGCGTGCCGCGTGCCTGGAAAATCGGAAATCTCAGATAGCAAAAATTTTTTGCCAAAGTAGTTGACATACTGGGAAAGATTGGTTAGAGTAATAAAGGTGCGAAACCCAAGCGCCCCCATCGTCTAGAGGCCTAGGACACATCCCTTTCACGGATGCGACGGGGATTCGAATTCCCCTGGGGGTATCTAAAATTTAAATATCTAAAGAATGAGAGTTAAATAACTTGCATTTTTTGTAGGTTGGGTCCAGGAACGAAACCCAACACCACGCTCGAACGTTGGGCGAAGCGCAGCGGAGGGTTCATGCTTCAACCCAACCTACGGAAGTTATTTAATCCACGATCCTAATTAACTGTGATATCGAAATGATATCTAGTCTGTGGGGCCGGCAAGATGTCGGCCCCAACTGCTTTGGAGTTATTCGCGGGTAGCCAGAAACCGGGTTTTTGTCGAAAACCTCGGATGAAAATCGATAGATTCGACCAAAAACCCGGTTTCTTTGGT
>JBOFTL010001098.1:0-3707 GCA_051652045.1 Microcoleus sp.
CACAATCGCTAATAGCTTTAGCTAAGTAATGATTTATCACCTGGTTTTTGACTGCTAGATCTTCCACAACGATGAATAGGTTTTCGTTCACCAACTTGCGAGGATTTCTGCAAAAAATATTATCTTGAATTACCGCTCCATTGATGGACTTTGGCAACTAATTTACGAGCCTTGTTCCGGCTGTTATATCATTTTGTTTTTCTAGATAACTTCCGCTGTTTGCGTTTGAGGTTGCTTTGATACTTTTTGATGTGTTGAGGATTAGGATACTGAAAGCCACTATTATTGATGTTGATTCTCGATCGAAGCTTGTTGCATTCGCGAGCGATCGTTGAATCGGTCAACGACCAACTGAAAAACATCTGTCAAATCGAGCATACGCGACATCGCAGTCTTTGGAACTTTTTAGTCAATTTATTTAAGTGGATTAGTGGCAGATACTTATCATCCCGTTAAGCCATCTCTCGATTTAAAAATCAAAGGATTAACTGCTATACCTCCTGCGATGTTCTACATTTTATTCGGAGCCTAACTCTCAACGATCGTTAGCTTCATGAGGATGGATTGGCCCAACCCATTCCATTCTTATTCTTGCGATCGCTATCTGGTTTTCAGCTTTTCTCGTTCGTCGAGCTCACGTTAACATTGATTATCGGTGCGCCTTGGCTACCTCTGGAGCAATTATTTGTGCTTTGCAAAATAGTCCCAAAGATAAATTCAGTCTCGGCGACCGGTAGTGCTAGTATCGTCAAGATGCTTGTTTACTTGCCGTTAGCCAACCCGAACAGCCTGCCCGATCGCTAGATAGTTCGATCGTCGAGCAATTCGAGGCAAAGCCAACAGTCAAGCACAACTGTTAAGCACAGCACAAAATATAATAGAATTTGTAACCACAGCAACAGCGATTCCTCCAACCAGCCGATCGCCCCCCCATCAAAAAACTAACATCGACATGAATGTCAGAGTTCGTCTAGCCCCCAGTCCCACCGGAAACTTGCACATCGGTACCGCCAGAACCGCCGTATTCAACTGGCTGTTTGCCCGCAATCAAGGCGGCACATTCATCCTGCGGGTAGAAGACACAGACCTAGAACGTTCTAAGAGCGAATACACTGACAATATTCTCGAAGGGTTGACCTGGTTGGGCATGAATTGGGATGAAGGCCCGACTTTCCAGTCCCAACGTTTGGAAATATACCGGCAAACAGTTCAAGCCCTCCTAGATCGAGGACTTGCCTACCGCTGCTATACCAGTGCTGCTGAACTAGACGAAATGCGGGAAGCACAAAAAGCCAACAAACAAGCCCCCCGCTACGACAACCGCCACCGCAATCTCACCCCCGAACAGCGAGAGGCTTTTGAAGCCGAAGGACGGCAAGCTGTAATTCGGTTTATCATCGATGACGATCGCATCATTTCCTGGAACGATACGGTACGCGGCACTGTTACTTGGAAAGGCAGCGACCTCGGCGGTGACATGGTAATTGCCCGCGCCTCTAACAACACAGAAATCGGCCAGCCTTTGTACAATCTTGCCGTAGTCGCCGACGATATCGACATGGACATCACTCACGTCATTCGCGGCGAAGATCACATCGGCAATACTCCCAAACAAATTTTGCTCTACGAAGCTTTGGGGGCTCCCCTGCCGGAATTTGCCCACACGCCCCTGATTTTGAACAAGCTAGGACAAAAGCTGTCCAAACGCGACGGCGTAACCTCAATTTCTGATTTTAAAGACATGGGTTATGTCGCCGAGGCTTTGGTGAATTACATGACGTTATTGGGATGGACGCCACCAAATTCAACGCAAGAAATATTTACATTGGCGGAAGCTGCTACACAGTTTAGCTTCGATCGAGTTAATAAAGCCGGTGCCAAATTTGATTGGGATAAACTTAACTGGCTGAACGCTCAATACCTCCACAAGATGCCGGTGTCGCAACTGACAGATTTGCTGATACCTTATTGGCAGAAAGCCGGTTATGAGTTCGATGCTGCGACCGATCGCCCTTGGCTCGAACAGATAACTGCTTTAGTCGGCCCGAGTCTCGTTCGCTTAGCCGATGCTGTCGGTATGTGCGAGCTGTTCTTTGTGCCAAATTTAGAGTATGAAGAAGAAGCGATCGCGCAGTTACAACAGCCAAAGGTAGCAGAGGCTTTGCAAGCTGTTCTGGAAGCTGTCGAGGATCATCCCACCCTGACATCAGCCGAAGCTCAGAAAATCGCGAAAAAGCTCAGTAAGGAGAAAAATCTTAACAAAGGGCTAATTATGCGATCGCTCCGAGCGGCTTTGACGGGTGCGATGCACGGTCCCGACTTGATAGAATCTTGGGTAATCCTTCACCAGCGGGGAACGGATCGCACCCGGTTGTCAGAGGCGATAAGTAACTTGAATGTATCGGTTGTTGGTATCGCAACCGCAACTTCAGCCTCAGAAAAGCCCGATCCAGAAACAGCAACCGAAACACCCGCAGCAGAATCGGCATCGGAGGTTTCAGCAGCGGCAATACCCGCACCTGAAACAGCAGCACCGGAAGTTTCAACAGTCGAAATACCGACTGAGGAAACAGTTGCAGCAGGGGTTTCAACAGCGGAAATACCCGCTGAAGAAACAGTTGCAGCGGAGGTTTCAGTAGCGGAGATAACTGCTGAAGAAACAGTTGCACCGGAAGTTTCAACAGTTGCAATACCAACTGAAGAAACAGCAGCAACCAAGGTTTCAACAGCGGAAATACCCGCACCAGAAACAGCAGCAGCGGAAGTTTCAGCAGTCGAAGTACCGACGGTTGAAGCAGTTGCAGCGGAGGTTTCAGCAGTCGAAATACCGACAACTGAACCAGTTGCAGCAGCAGTTGAAATAGCTGCTGTCCACCAACTAGAAACTAATGCGAGTGGAGAAATGACTACATCAAACGAACCAGAAACAACTGTTGTAATCACTGAAGTTTCTTCGGGAACAGATCCTAATGCGATCGGTACTACAAAAGTTACCGTTACCGAAGAAACGCCAAATCAGGGACAGCAGATCAAAGAACAAGTTATCTCAATTTTGTCAGAACTTCCCGCTTATATCGGCGGTTTTTACGAGCAATATAAAAGTCCTCTGACAGTTGTCGGCGTGATTGTCGCCACAATTATTTCTTTGAAAGTGCTGTTTGGCATCGTACACGAACTCAATGACATTCCCCTGTTGGCACCGACATTTGAGTTAATTGGGATCGGATATACAGCGTGGTTTGTCTATCGCTATTTGCTGAAATCATCCAACCGGCAGCAGTTGGGTCAAGAAATTCAAGCTTTGAAAGAACAAATTCTCGGCAAGAAATCTTAGATTTTTGCTAGCAAGTTGTTAATTTGCTACCGATACCGACAATTTTTGATTAGTTGTCGGTATCGGTTTTTTGTAGCAATGGGCGAAAGCAGTTTGAGATCGTGTCCGATCGATTACTGATAATAACGGAAGATCCAAATCACCCAAAAGCTTACTGGCCCGCTTTTCTTCCTTCTTCCTTCTTCCCTCTTCCTTCTTCCTTCTACTTAATGAAAATCGCCACCTGGAACGTCAACTCAATTCGCACCCGCATCGAACACGTTATTAGCTGGCTGCAAGCCAACTCCCCAGACATTCTCTGCGTGCAAGAAACCAAAGTCACAGACAAAGACTTCCCCCTAACACCCTTCATCAATCTCGGCTATAACTGCTA
>JBOFTL010001099.1:0-4674 GCA_051652045.1 Microcoleus sp.
GCTGAAATGCTTGACGAAAAGGGAAAAGTAGAACAAAAATTTAACGGCACTGCCAGCGTTCAAGCTAAACCAATTCAAACGGTAAAAGTTGACTGGACTTGGGCGAAGCCCCGACTCTGGGATATCGGCAAACCGAACCTTTACACCCTGCAATTATCAGTTAAAGGTAGCGGGGTAAATACGCAGTACACTCAACCTTTTGGCTTCCGAGAATTTTGGGTTGAAGGGCGCAAGTTTTTCTTAAATGGTACTGAATTTCGCTTGCGTCCGACCCTGCATTCCGATACTTGGGAAGGGGCGACATTAGAAGCTGCTGATAAGTTAATTGAAGGCTATGTCAAAGCAGGTTATAACATCGCTGAAATGTGGCCTTGGAATCACGACGAACGCGGTAGGTGGCACTTCCGCGAATTTTTTTCCGAACGTGCAGACCTTAAAGGTTTTCCCATTATGGCGCCTGCTTTAGACGTTACTGGCATCGCTTGGGCCGAACAGTGGAATAACCGTCAGTGGA
The DNA here is from genome assembly GCA_051652045.1 of Microcoleus sp. GTDB lineage: Bacteria > Cyanobacteriota > Cyanobacteriia > Cyanobacteriales > Microcoleaceae > Microcoleus. The sequence goes on from JBOFTL010001099.1 coordinate 515, forward strand.
TCGATCGTTGGAAAAGCCGCATGACTGCCGATTTACGCCGCTACCGCAATCATCCATCAGTATTAATGTGGGCGACAAGTCCTAATTTTTTCGGCAGCGGTGACGACCAAAATCCCCGCCGTATCGGCAAGAAAAAAATTGAAGGAACTCTCGGACCCGTTGAAGACCAGCGGATGCGGGCAAAAACTCCTCTGGGAAATGAAGCTTTTGCTGCTATTAAAACCCAAGACCCCACCAGACCTGTGATGGTGCATCAAGGTGGCACTTTTGGCGATGTTTATTCGCTGAATTCTTATCTAAATTTGATGCCGCTGCAAGAGAGGGAAGAGTGGATTTCTGAATGGAGTAAATCCGGAGAAATGCCTTACATGGTAGTTGAATTTGGTACTCCTTTGCACGCGACAATGATGCGCGACCGACAGGGTTTTAATAAAGTAATTGTCAGCGAACCTTGGATGACAGAATTTGCAGCAGTTTATTTCGGCAAGCAGGCTTACGAATTGGAAACTCCGCAGTATAAAAATAAGATTCGGGAGCAATTTGTCAAGAATCTAGAGTATAAAAGCTGGCATTTTAGTAAAGATTTGGATTTTGCCCCAGCTTTTCAAAAGTTGCAGTATTTATTTAGTACGAATACTTGGCGGAGTTGGCGGACTTTTGGGATGTCTGGGGGAATGATTCCCTGGCACAGCGGCCACGGTTGGGATACTTCGGATGCCGGAAGAGGCAAGGTAGATCTGGGTGAATTTCAACCGGGAAGGAGAGGCGTTTATTTGAAGCAGGTGTCGAAAAATCTGATGTATCACTTGCAGCGGGAAGCTAATACTATTTATCCCGGAGGCGAGGCGATTCTGAATAATAACGGTCCGACTTTGGCTTGGATTGCCGGTTCGCAACAATCTTTTACTGCGAAAGACCACAGTTTTTTTGCAGGCGGGAAATTGGCGAAGCAAATCGTGTTAATTAATGACACGCGATCGCAGCAAGATTTTGATTTTAACTGGCGGGTTTTGGTAGGGGGAGAAGAGGTTGCCAAAGGCGATAATAAGGGGAATATCGAGACGGCAGGGACGCTATTTTTCCCAATTGATGTAAAATTACCAAATTCGATTTACGGCAAGGTTGACGGCGAAATTCGCTTGACTGCCAGAGTGGGCGATCGACCGCATTCTGATACTTTTAATTTTCGGGTTTTTGCTACTCCCGCTAAAATCAAGGATACTGTGACAATATTTGACCCGGTTGGCAAAACATCGACGATGTTAAAAGAGTTGGGTTACGAAGTTGTACCCTGGAACGGTTCGCAAGTTTCAACGGTATTAATTATCGGTAGAGAAGCACTTTCTAGCGGACAAAAATTGCCGGGAAATTTAGAAAACTTTGTCCGCAACGGAGGCAAGTCGATCGTGTTTGCCCAACGCCGAGAATGGTTGCAAAATATGGGTTTGCGGGTGGCAGAACATATCAGCCGCCGCGTCTATCCAATTGATAGCAGCCACCCAGCAGTTAGCAGTTTGGACGCTGAAGATTTGCGGGATTGGATCGGAGAAAGCACGCTGATTGAAGCTTATCCAGATACTATTTATAGTGGGGCGAGATGGAGTCCGGCAAATATGCCTTGGTACGGCTGGCATTGGGGAAATCGCGGCGGTGTCAGCAGCGCTTCAATTGAGAAACCGCACCGCACTTCTTGGCGGCCGATTTTGGAGTCGGAGTTCGATTTAGCTTATGCGCCACTGATGGAATTGGATTACGGAAAAGGGCGGTTGATTTTAAATGAGTTGGATCTGGAAGACCATTATTCTGCTGATGGCGGGGCGGCAAAATTAACCCAGCAAATTGTAAATTATGCAATCAATTCTCCGGTTTTTGGCAAACCAGATCGTGTGGTTTTAATTGGGGGAGATGCAGATGCGAAAAAGTTGGACGCTTTGGGGGTAATTTACCAACGGGGTGATGTTCTATCTGGTGATGTTGGTTTGGCAATTATTGGCGCGGAAGCAAATGTGAAAGATGGGGAGTTGCGCAGTTATTTGAATAGAGGTGGGAAGGCATTTTTCTTGCCGCGCAAAGTCTCTGTGGCGGGTTTGGGTGTGAGTTTGCAGCAAGAGAAGGATTTCGGAGGTTCGTTAAATGTTCCGAGTTGGGATGAGGTGAAGGGAATTAGTGCTTCGGACTTGCGATCGCGCTCTTTTTACGATACTTGGTTAATTAAGTCTGGAGGTGATGTCGGCGCTAACGGTTTGTTAAGTCGGGTTACTGTCGGTAAGGGCGTGGCGATTTTCTCTCAAATCGATCCGGATAGTTTGAATGCGGATGCTAAGACTTATTTCCGCTTTACTCGCTGGCGGCAAACTCGGGCAAACGCGCAGATTTTGGCTAATTTGGGAGCGAGTTTTCGGGCGGATAATGTTGTGTTTGGGGGTTCGAGTCAGGAGTTTTATTACCCGGATTATAAAACTGATTTTGAGAGTGGGGACGATCCTTATCGGTATTATCGATGGTAACAACGGATTTTGCAGCGGATGTAGTATAGCTATTTCGATATAGCTATTTCTATAGCGATCGCAAATCATTTGTGAATTTCTTACTTCCTCCCCTTACCAAGGGGAGGGGGTGGGTAAAAAAATTACGATTCATTTACGATCGCTATATCTGCGCCTTTTTCCAGTTGTCTGAACCGATGACTTTATGGTGATTTAGTTGCCATAAAAAAATCTAAAATCTAAAGTGTTTAACAGCAATTTGCAATCTAGGGGATAACCATCGATCGAACTGAGGATAAACAGGCAAGCGCTTTACCAGTTGCCATCGGGCTTGGGCCAAAATACTTGTTAAACTTGATAAGTGCAAATGAGGATAATCGGAATTAACTTCATCCAGCGGCCCGATTCCGCCCAAATCCCTAGCACCAGATTCCAAACAAGCCAGCAATATTTCAGGCTGGAAAACTAAATTGGGAGGAATTTGCAGCACTATTTCATCAGGTAAAATACTGCGGGCGATCGCGACTACTTCCGGCATTTTTTTAGTGTCAAAAACCTCACCTTTCCAACTTTGTTTGTTTCCCGGACTGTGAGGTTGCAGGATAACTTCTTGAATGTGACCGTAACGGGAATGAATCCGAGCGATCGACTCCAATGTCTCTCTCCAATTTACCTCACTTTCCCCAATTCCTAATAGCAAACCAGTGGTAAATGGCATCTTTAATTCCCCAGCCCATGCTAACTGTTGCAGCCGCAGCGACGGTACTTTACTCGGTGCGTGTTTGTGAACAGTTTTTAACAAATCGGGAGTAATTTGTTCTAACATGAGCCCGATCGATACATTCACTTCTTTTAACCTTGCCATCTCTTCAAAACTCAGCGGCCCAACATTAGTATGAGGTAAAAATCCCAAACTAAGAGCCAGTTCGCACAAATCGTAAATCCGCTGAAACCAAGCTGTTCGCCGTTGACTGTCAGGGTGTACCTCGCCGCTGAGAATGAGAATTTCAATTACACCTTGAGTTTGCAACACTTTGAGGCGTCCTTCAGCTTCTGGAAGCGTCAGCCAAGGACTTTGCAGCGGATCTGCCCGAAAATTGCAATAGGTGCAGCGATTAAAACACTCGTAAGTGGGAACCAGAGTATAAGCAGGGCTGTAGGTGACGGTGCGGGACATAACACGCTAATTGCAATTTACGCGATCGGGATTCTTACACTGTGACCAAAAAACCGATTTTTAACCGAATCGACAGGCTTCGATCGACTCTATTTTCCTAAAAAAAACCAAGCTCTGAACTTCCCTGGATGAGTCCTAACAATACAAATGTGAGCCTGTTGCCGATCTTTCGGGCGATCGTTAAGTCGCACTTTCCTGAAAACCCCTTACATAGCAAGGGTTACAGCTTAGTATTAGCTATACTTATGACAGCCATCCAAAAAAAGCTTCTGAGAACCCTTTACAAACCGAAATAAAAGCGTTAGTCTTATTTACATGGCGGAAAACAACACCGCCACGAACCTTGACAAATTCATACGCAATCATAAGCAAATGACCACAACCTTACAACAGCGCGAAAGCGCCAACGTATGGGAACGGTTCTGCGAGTGGGTCACATCCACCGACAACCGCATTTATGTAGGTTGGTTCGGCGTCCTGATGATCCCGACTCTGTT
>JBOFTL010001100.1:0-5943 GCA_051652045.1 Microcoleus sp.
AAGCAATTAGGGACTGGGGCTAGGGATAGGTACGATGTGGTCCAACCCAGGCGGTTCCTACGTCGGGACGGCCAGGAACCGCGATCGGAGCTAAATCAGGCCAAAACCGAAGCTAACTTTTTGTACCGGATTGAGCAACAACGGATTGCCATCCAGGTTAAGGGGTTTCAACTAAAGGAACAGGCACTAGCCCTGGAATTAACGAAACAACAGGAGCTGCTTGCAATTGAGGAGAAGAAGGCCAGATTGGCGAACCAGCAAGCACTGGATACAGCGTTACTAGACAAGGAAATTGCTCAGCAATCTGAATCAGTTGCTAGACGAACTGGCGACGATCGCGGTATCGTACAGGCCCAGGGTGATCAGAGTAAAGCCGACCTGCGGATTAAGCAAGCGCTGTCCGAGCGATCAGCATTAGATGAGGAGTTTACACTTAAGCGCAAAGCAAACGCGGTACAGGGGCTGACAAGCGCGGCTCAGCTCGCGGGCGAGGGACAGGCGCTTTCTGCCCAGATATCAGATGGACTGGTTAAGGCTTCTGAAAAATTGGTCGTAGCTCGTCCGGGCAAAGATGCCAATAGCACGTTTGCTGGGGACTTTGATTTCTCGCGGCTCAATAAACTACTGGAGCAGTCCAGGCAGTTTGATTTGTCACTGCCCAGCAATGGGGCTTTATTGCCCAGCGTGCCAGCGCAAAGGACCGTAGGCCAGGTGCAGCTCGCGGGAGAGGGCAAGGTTAGGACGCTGACCATTGGGGATATCAACGTTTCTCTCGAGGGAAGTAGTGACGCGGCGAAGACTGGAAATGAGATCGGGATTAAGATTTTGGAGACACTGAGAAGTTACGATCGGGGGTTGAAAAGTGGGTCGTAGAGAGTTAGCTGGCGTAGAGAGCCCATGGGTTGGATTTGCAAAAAGTGCGCCTATGGCGAACCCCCTGAGGACTTCCCGCCGAGTCAGTTAAACAAAACCCTACTAAAGCGCTTTAGTAGGGTTTTGTTTAAGCAGTTTATCTCTTGCTGGAGCCATATCAGGTCATGGGGTTCTCCTGTGGGTGTAGGTTCAATCAATCAATCCAAATCAAGGATACCGCACATCAAAAAAGCGTACATCCGTGAAAATACTGATAAAATAGTGGATACCCCTGCGCAAACAGGGGCTTAACCAAAATCATTGCTCTTCACAAAATCCAGTTTTTGTCTCCAAAACCTTAATTTTCAATCAGAAAAAGTACATCTTCGCCAACCACTGTCCCAGCCTTTGCCCGATATCTCCCAATCTTTTTTCCTACAGTATTGTAAACAGTGAAATTCCCAGCCAATGGAAGCTGAATTTTTAGTGACCCGTCCGTTTTCCAAAGTGCAAAAATACGCTTTTTGGTAGGATGATTAAACTCCAGTAAATATACATTGTGCTGCACTGAAATCCGCCTAGCAAAACTATAGCCTGACAATCTTGTAGCGAAATGGCGCAACACATGGTAGGAAGGAGTAGGAGAATGGCATGGAGTATCTGCGGAAAGATAATCGTGTTCAACTACCCCGAAGCCACCAGAGTTGTAAGGGCTTGATGCTTTGGGATTTCGCCATTCAAACCATATTGACACTGGAACCCCGGCCATAATATTGATAAGGAAGTGTCGCAACATATAGCGAGCCTTGATCTGTTCCGTGAAAGCAACTCCTCCCCATTCCTTCCCCGGATACCCCCACTCTGAGGATACGATTGCAACATTCCTGCTACTGTATTTTGCCATCAAACTTCTAATTTTGGCGTAGTCATTGAGTACCGTCTCGGGAGCACCCCAGCGACGGTACGGATGGACTGATACGCCATCCAAATAATCCAAGATGCCAGTCCTGAACAACTCCTCCATGTATGGCAGGTTATCGCAGTGCAGCAAGCCGGGAGCAATAACCAATTCTTGTGGAGCAATTTCTGTAATTGCCCGTGCCACTCCGATCGCCAGCTCGTGATAACTTTTTGCCTCTGGACTGGGGTTTGAGTATCCAGGCCAGAATGCATCGTTGTTGGGCTCATTGTAGATCTCCCAGATATAACCACGACCCTTGTATCGTTGCACGACATCTACAACCCAACTAACGAAAGCGTCCTGAGCTTCTTCCGTGTCAGGAGCGATTGGGTATTTATCGACAATAACCGGGTAGTTTTTCTGGCCATCGGAGCATAGGCTGATTAGGGGGAGAATCCCAACCGCTGCTTGATCTGCAAAAATTTTATCGTAAGCAGCAAAATCTCGACCTCCTTTGACGCGCTCGATGTAACCCCAACTCATACTGAGGCGACACCAGCGGACCCCGGTTGACGCAAAAGACGCTAACTCGCGCGCCTGCGGCCAAGGTGGCGGGTATGCCCAATTAAGCCCAAGACAGTCTGGGATTTTGATTTGCAACGGAAATGGCATTGATTCCTCCTTTTTAATTATGGTGCCAGCATATTCTTGCCAGCTCGTTTTTCTTCGTACCAGCCAAACAGCGTCGGCTCCCATCCTTTTAGTACATCGAGCGCCATCCATGCGGCGGTTTGTGCTTCTAATTGGCTATCCGCTAATGTGCGCTGATCCAGTACATGCATCCACCCCCTAATTGTGCCAGCAATTGCAAAGTTCTGCCGGAAATTTTGTGGAATCACATCGCGGGCATGTTCTTCAGAATATCCTTGCTCGATTCGGTATGCGTATTTTTGGCAAGCGCGATCGCAATCCCGGATATCCTCTGCCAATGCTCGTCCTGTGTACTCGTATTTGTTTCCTTGCCGATCTGCATAATTACCTAAAGGTCTGAAGTAAAATACTTCTTCAGTTCTTAGCCCTCCACTTGCTACCTTCAGAAAGCGTTGTCCAGTATATCGACTAGACTGTACCAGCGGCTTCATGCCTTGATGCCGAACCCACTGCATCACGGTCGAATGCGGGAAACCTTCAAAGTAGAGTACAGCATAAGCTGCCTCTAAAACAGAGAAATGTTTCACCCCCAGTTGATGACGGATTACGGCGTCCGCCGGGTTGTCGGGCAGATTGTAAGCATCAAAGCCACTCTCTGTTACCGTGACGTGCTGGAAGTCCCAGGTCGCTTGGTCGGGAGCGGGGCTAGAAGCGGCAAGGTCTAAAGTGACCTTGAAGTGTGGGTCTTGGATTAGTTGTTGCATATTTTTTATTGAACACTCTCCCAACTGTCTCACGCGGTAAGTTATCAAACATCCGTGAAAATACGGATGTTTACATCCATGAATCGTGAGACATTGGGAACAAATACATGGAGCACTCATGGATGAACTAGAAGCCAAGCGGCAAGAAATTGACTGTCAGTACGAGTTAACGGTTTTGCCCAGTCTTATTAAAGCTCGGTCTGCGATCCAGTCCATGCTGGTGACAGTTGACGAGTTGCTGGAGTTAATCAGGAATGCGCGATCTGCGCAAACCCTAGAATTGTTGCAAAAATATAACGAGGAAATCAAAAATGCTGATCGGTGATGAACGGGATGGATCTGGGGATTTGGATCTGCCAGGCGAACAGGATTTTGCGTCGGTCGAGTGCGTGTATGCAGTTATTAACAGCAGAGCTATTTGTATTCCGTTTGGCAACCTTTCGCAAATGACTCATGATGGCAATTCCATTGGGGTTCGGACTGCTAATGACTCGCATTATGAGCTTACAAGCGATCACTGCGACGTTAAATCTATCTGGCAGTCCTGGCTAATCTATTGCGGCCACAAGCCCAAGCCATTCGCGGAGTTTTGATATGAAGAAAATTGAAAAAGAAGGAAACCAGTACATTGTTTTTGAGAACAAAGATTATTTAGAGAAACAAGAAATCTTGAAGACGCTTGCTAAGCGTGACTCGACTGAAAAGATACTAGAAGCTTGTTTTAGCGCCTGTAATAAAATACTGGCGGAGTCGAAGCTAGAAGAAGCTGAAATGTGGAAAGCGATTAAGGATCGCTTTGATATTCCAGAAGACCAAGCGCTAGGGTACGATTGGATTAATCAACGGTTTTTTGTGATCAATGATCCTCTATAATTTCGACACTAAAACCCGCCAATACCGTTACGCGGACGGGCGTGGATTTGTCCCAAAGCGAAAGATTGAGGCAATCAAAACCTCAATTCGCAGCAAGGCAACAGACGAGGTTTTAGGGCTGCGTAGGCGCTACGAGTCGGATGAACTTAGGCTGGTCGAACTGTTGTCAGAGGCCGAAGACGTTTTGTCTTATGCGACGATCGCGATCGCCGGGATATCCTCAGGTGGGCTCAATGCTAACCCGGTGATAAGCGATCAGGTTCTACAACATGTCGAAATGCAGCGGTCCTACCTAACTGATCTATTTGTGCAGATGGAGGCACAGCAGGTTACTCCTAAAGAGTTTCGGGCTAGGTTAGATCGTTACATCCAGGACGTCGGGCAAGGGGAGGCGATTGCCAACCATGCTTTGACGATCAAGGACAAACCTTTTGCCTATCGCATCCTGGGGGAGTCCGAGCATTGCCCAAGCTGTGTTCGATATGCCGAGCGTGGCGTAACCGCAAGTGCCGATTTAGCACCGCCTAAAATAGCTTGCGAATGCACAAGTCGGTGTAAATGCACAATTTTGTATTTCAGTAGTTTTGAAGAAGCGGTTCAGTCGCTCAAAGGAAGGTAGCAACAATGCCCATTATTAAAATTGCTCCGAGAGAAGTTAATGTAGGTCACGAAACCTGCGGGTTTGCCCCAATGCGTGCAACTCAATATTTAACCGCTGATGAGCGAGAGTACATCAGTCACGCAATAGCCGATCGTCCAACCAACGATCAGTTGACCGCCGATTTAGTGGAAGCAACCTACAAAGGTCGCCAGGGCTACAAGAAAGGTGATTTATTGGATTATCTGTCCGACTCAACCAAGGTTGCGCAATCCGTCCGTACTGTAATTGAGTCTAGTGAACCATATCAGGAGTTGCTTGCCAGCCCTGCCTACGAGCAATATATTGGTGAGTGCAATGCTAATGCATTGACCGAGCTTAAGGCATTTGTGGAGCTGCGAATTGTCGATGATGAGGATCGCGAAAACATTAAAGCGATGACCGTTAAGCAGTTTGGTACACCTGGCGAATTCTGCCCAAACTTCAAGCTGTTCGATTATCTTTACATGTTCTATAGCTGCGAGCAGCGCGGTATTTTCTATCGTGAGGATATGGTGAACGAGCGCACGCAATCAAGTTTTTTGCTACTCCACTTCCCAGACGAGCCTATAGCTACGAGCGAAGTATCTTCAGTGTCATCGATACCGAATTCTATCTCAGCTCTCTTGGCTACAGATCTTCAGTTGGACGGCTCCCTGAGTCCCGAGTGTCAGATCTCCTCAGAGCAGCCGCAAAGCGAGAACGACTCATCAACTATCAACGAGCTGCCCCAATAGCCCTAAACACCTATGTCCTGGCACTTGCCAATGGCGGGAAAAAGGATCAATTGTCTCCAGATGACTTTAACCCTTTCACGCCGGAAGAAAATAGAGTAGGGCATAGCGACTGGGATGCAATCGCCGTCGAGATATTGAGAGAGTATTACAAACAACTCCCGCAATGGGTTTTTACAATCCTCGACCATTGCGGGGTTAAACCTTTCGACAAAGCTCCTAAATTAGGACGATCGCTAAGTCGGATCTATGGCTGCATGTGGGCTGTTGGTGTAGATCCGTTTCAGGTGGGCGGGGTGTGGTATTGGAGTTTGTTGTTTTTTAAGGACGAAGACACGGATAACATGCCCGACGTCGTTTGTATGCAGTCCTGGAATTCAGATAGCTTTGTCGAGGTCCCAGGGGCATTCTTAAGGCATTGGATTGAGGAAGGCGGAACTATTTATTTCGGAGATGTGGAAGTATGAATGGCATGAGTTCAAGTGAATTTTTGGATAGGATTAATACGGTAAGTGAACTTCGAGGATGCGA
>JBOFTL010001101.1:0-5142 GCA_051652045.1 Microcoleus sp.
GTTAAATCCTCAAAAGTGATAGTTGTTGCCCCTTGAGATCTGTTTGCTTAAGGCAATGAGGAGAAAACCAAATGCGCTCACGATTATCAGCGCCTTGGTATCCAGCGTATTTATCTGGAAGTTCAACCGTCCAGCCTATTTGCTCTAATTCATCGTGTTGTCCAACATGGCCACATAAAGCAATTCGCAATTGACGATTGTTGCCATTTTCTAAACACCAAGCTCTAACAGCTCCTGCAACAGTGTCACTATCTTTTGCGTAGACAGCCTTTGTCGTTCCATAAGGCGGATCAAGTAATACTCCGCAAAGGCCATTCCTTGTCATTGTCGAAACTGTACAAATTCTTTGCCAATCCCCACAAGTAACCCGAGTCTCCCTAAATGCAATCTGAATCTTTTTGAACCAATCAGACAGAAACAATAATCGATCATCCCCTAAATGAGGAATTTGTTTATTAACACCTTGGCCCCCATCCCCTAAATGAGGAATTTGTTTATTAACACCTTTGCCCCCATCCCCTAAATGAGGAATTTGTTTATTAACACCTTTGCCCACATTCCCGTTTTTTGGAGTTGCACACCAGCCGCGGCCAATCCAGCAGCAACAACCCCATGCCCACCATCCTGCACTTTTCGCATCAAAAAACTCTGGATCGTTTTTTAGCTTTTGTGTAATTTCGTTTCTGTGATCTACTAGCCATTGGTGACGAGCTTGTAAATCAATCTCGTTCACAGGATTATTAGCATGGAAAGCAACGGTCTCCGGGGCATGTGCGATCGCTCTCCAAAAGTTAGCGAGCAACCCATCAATGTCATTAACGACAGACCAACAATTGACCATAGATGGCTTTTGTAAAAAGACTGCTCCTGACCCAAAAAACGGTTCCACATAGTTTTTGACATCAGTCCCAAAATAAGACCAGACCAGATTTGCTGCTCTTGACTTCCCGCCAAACCAAGGGAATGGTGCAATTAATGGTTGACTTGACTTCAAATCAAGAGATTCCAAAAAATGTATTGGGTAATCACTAATGGGGCCTAAGTGCCTGCGTAACATCCCACCCTCCTGCTTCTGATAGTTCTCGTTCGACCTGCATTTGATTTTTGCGAAAATCCTTATTTCCTTCCACCGCCACAACGCCTATTAGCACCCTCCCCTTAATTTCAACCTCAAACGGACAAGACGCATGGTAATTTGCAGCAGCCAGCTTTAACGCCTTAGTAAATCGGTCATCAGGTGGCAATTCATCTACAGCATAAAAAGTGCATCTCAGAGATAAATGATTCTCATATCTCTCGTGTGCCACTCCTGCTGTGATCGCATACTGCCCTTGAGTGATTGACTTTAACCCATCCACTTGCGCTTGATATTCCTGCTTAAAAACGGATACTGTTTGCCTTTTTTCATTCTCATCGTAGAAAAAGACAAATGCTCGATCCGCCCCCAAGCGACGAATAAGAGACCTAAGTACCGTTTCTAACTGATCGGCAGAAGCTCCTTTTACCCCAATCAGGCGCATGACTTGATTAGGGCTATAAATATGCTGGTTTTTTAGATAAGCTTGCAGTCCGGTAATCGATGCAATGAGAACAGCAATTCCAATTGCAAAGTTATTAATATATTGCCCAATCTTTTTTGCCGAATCCCCAACCTTATCTAAAACAGGCTTTAATCGAGGCATTAAACTTACCTGCGCAATGCCCCTATTCTAGGGGGCGGCAAAGCTTCTGACAATTGCATTAATGCAAATCAATGCGTACAGGTGCGGTACGACTATTTTTTGCCAGTAAGAAATTCAATATCTTTCTTAATTTGAGCAAAGGTCACCGAGCTTGTTTTGTCTAGTTCAAAAATCATTTTTCTAGCTTCAGTAACTCTAGCTTCGTTCTGAGCAGCCCTTTCCGCATTAGCCACCGACGCTTTTTCAATAGCCCCAGAAATCAGGTTGAATGCAATGACCAGAAAAGTTAAGCCACCGCCCGCCCCGATTGCGGAAAAAGTCTTGAGTCGAGTAGAGCGATCGCGCAAATCTAGCCATAGTCGATTCAACATGGATGATGCACCGGGGCGGTCTTCAGATCCAGAAACCCCAACCCATTCCTCATGCATTCGGTCAAAATCCTGCATCTTCCGGGTTAAATCAGTTACCTCATTAACTAGCCCAACCGTCCGATCTTTGTCACCCCAAAACTCAACTTTGAGATTTACAATTTCACTGTGGTTTGCTTTGGTTTGATTGCTGTTGTCATCCAAGCGATCGCCCAAGAAATCAGTGATTCGTCGTTCCGCGTCTTGTATCTCCGTTTTGACCGCTGATTTCATGGTGTCAACAACTTGTCTCAACGAATTTTTGAGAGAAGTATTCTCTGACTCCAATTGAGCCAGTTTCATTATGATCTCGTCTTCAGTCACTTCACAAATCTCCCATCATTTCATCAAGATCAGCCCATGCATCATCTTTCTTTGCGGTACTAGTTGACTCAATCAACGGAGGCAAAGTCAATGGCTTTTGGGATGCAAGTCTTTTTGGGTATGAATTATCAAAAATCTGCCCCAAAGTTTCTGCATATTTATCCTGCGATGGTTTCACATAATAAGCATCCGCCCCATAGGAGAATGCCTGACTCCGAACCGATTCTTTGTCACTACTAGAAAACATCACAATAGGCAAATAATTGTAAGAGGGTTCTTTCCTTACAATCTGAGTGCACTCCAGGCCATTTATTTCTGGAGTATTTATGTCAAGCAGCAGCAAATCTGCCTTACTGCCTGGAAGCATTTCTAACAATTCTCGTCCATTTTTGGCAAGATAAAATTTAATGTCTTTGAATGATGTTTTCAAAGTTGATTGAATAACAAAAATATGAGCAGGGTCATCTTCTAATATTGTTAATACTATATTTTTCATTGCATTAGCGGAATTTTAATAAAAAACACGGAACCTTGACCTAATTTACTTTTTACCGTTAGGGTTCCATCATGTGCATGAACGATATTCATTGCACTGTGTAACCCAAACCCATCCCCCTGAATTTCGTGATTAAGTCTTACCCCCGTTCCAAATCCGCTAAAGATTTTCTTTTGCCCTTCTTCGTCTATGCCTATTCCATTGTCTTTAACATAGATGATGGCAAACTCGTTTTTTGTTCTGATTCCAACTTCTACAAGTCCATTAAGCCCAGAAAATTTAATGGCATTATTTATTAAGTTTGAAATTGCTCTCCCTATGAGACTACTTTCATTGATTGAAATTTGTTTTTCCGGGTCTTCTATTGTATAAGTAATATTTCCTTCTGGGTAAAGAATTTTAATTGAGGCTAAAAGCGCTTGCAGTGTGACCGTTTCTTTCTCCAGGTTCTCTAAGGAAGCTGTTAAATCCCTGGTGTCACGAACCAGCTTGTATGCAAACTTAGCTTTGGCCCTAGCGATATTATACGGTTCTTTATATTGCTCCGATTCCACCTTAAAGCCAATGTTCTCAAGTACCTCGAACATATTGTGCGTCCCCAACACCGCGCTAAGGAGATCATGCCGCCAGGATTGTTGCAGCTTCTCTAGTTCTTCCCGGCTGAATAGCTCGGCAGCGGCGGCGGCTTCTGCTTTGGCGATCGCGTTGATCAGCTCTGTTACGCAGGTGAAGACGCCGCTCCACTCGTCTTCACCTGCGTCATTTCTGCCAACGTAGAACACCCCTAGAACGACTTTTCGGGTAGTGCCGTCTTTGTGAATCAGATCAACGGTGCGATCTCTACCGATTAGCCGAGACTGCTGATGTCCATGGAATGGACATCAGCTGGAATAGGCGTGCATCCCAACACGACGGCCCAAGTCTTTGTCAAACTCCCCAATTCCAAAATGATAATGATGGTACTGTTTGGGCACAATCATATTTAGCGGCTGATTCTCTAGCTCAGATCGGGTGTGTCCAGAAATATCAGCCATGGCTTTGTTCGCACTATAGATGATCGCTTCCTCTTGCCCCCGCGTTTTTACAATCACTTGGCCTGAGGTGCTTTGGTCGATTTGGATTTTGTAGCGTTCGGCAGCCGTCTTGTAATTTTTGATCGCATTAAACTGTTCCACCACTTCCGAGGACCAATACCAGCTCGAACGGATGTTATCGTTTGCGATTGATTCAGTTGTTTTTTTGACTGAGGCAGTCACGCTTAGCAATGCCGGAATAATTGCGCCTGACATTGCAATCAGTAATGCACTCAAAGCGACTGTGCTTGCATTATATTCGGCGGCTACCGCTGCATCGATATTTGTAACCAGAAACAATTCATAAGACCCCTCTTTTACTGTTTGACGCCTTGCTATTAAGTGGTAGGAAGGGTCTTTGGGGTCAAGCGGTATTCCATCGTGATACAATGCACTCCCAAATTTTTCGGCTTGCCATCGCTCAATGGATTTTCGGATCACATCCGATGAAATTGGTTTTGATGGTTGAACAATCAAGTCAGGGTATTTGCGCCCTTCCTTGAACATCAAAAATGCTGTGTTCCGATGCGACCCGCCTGCCAGTGCAGCAATATTTTCCTCCATCGTTGCCTTGCTGCCTGCTTTCTCAATCAAAGTCAATGATTTTGAAATGAGGTCCATATCATGTGGCTTGCGCTCCACAATCAAATTGCTGAACGAGTCGAACAAATTCTGTAATCGAACGACGTAAAATGTGGCGATCGCAAATACGCAAAAAGCAGGAATGTACCAGAGTTTAATTCGTAGTGGCAATGTGTTTTTCATTGGATCCCCCCAAACAAAAACCCAAAGCGATCGCAGAGGTGGGGTATCTGCAAATCGCTCTGGGCTGAATTCATATCCATTTTGACTATAACCGATCTAAGCTAGCCACAAATCTGCTTCTGCCTTTCTCCTACGCCTCAACCCTGCTTCTGTAGAGGTGCCCGGATTGATGTACAGACTGAGGGCTTCGGGAACGATCACCCAGTTTTTCTCTTTAATGCACTTGTTCATGGTGGTAAATCCGTCAGCACCACAGACCCATCCAGTGTTGAATGAGAAACTCAAGAGTGCTGCCCGTTTTTCATCATTCATCTCCCCCCATGCCGGAGTGTTTTTTGCCAAAGTATTCCAAAAGTCCTTGAGGTGGACTTTGAGCAAAGCTTCTGCTTCTGCTT
>JBOFTL010001102.1:0-7382 GCA_051652045.1 Microcoleus sp.
AAATGGGGGCAAAATTGGGCATGAGGACGATGGAAATGGCTCTTGCTGAACTTTATAAGGGAGGTAAAGTGAGTTGGGAAGCGGCAATGTCCAAGGCTTCTAAAGCTGACGAACTCGAACGCTTGATCGGTCCGGCACCTGTGGGGGCACCTCCAGCTAAAGCAGGGGCTCGTTAATTTGTCAGTTGAGAGTTGGTAATTGGTAATTGGTAATTGGTAATTGGTAATCGGTAATCGGTAAGGAGTTTTGAATGGCTGATTAGGGCAAGTCCGTTTTTAGTTTTGAGTTAAAGACAGTTTTAATTCAAAACTCAACACTCAACATTCAAAACTATTCTCAACTATCAACTCTCAACTATCAACCCTCAACTGAGTTTTCATAATTTATTAGAGGTGACCTGTGGCTACCAACGTTGTCAATCCCAAACCCAGAAGTGGGTTAGATATACGCAATATTCAAGACCAAATTGAAGTAGCTCTTACCAGTATTACTGTTAAGGACATGGCTATTTTTGCCCGTCAGTTTGCGGCAATGTTTAATGCAGGCGTGGCAATTGTGAGATGCCTTTCCGTACTGCACGAACAGTGTTCTAATGCGAGGTTGAAGAGAGCCCTCAAAAGCATGAATGCTGACGTGCAAGAAGGGATCAACTTAGCAGAAGCGATGGCGAAGTTTCCTGATGTGTTCGACCAACTGTTTATCAGTATGGTGGCGGCGGGAGAAGTCGGGGGCGTACTCGATGAAGTGCTAGACCGTCTGGCGTTAATGATGGAAAAAAATCACAAGACGGAAGCGGAAATTAAATCGGCGATGTCTTACCCCAAGACAGTGCTGTTTATCGCGATCGTGATTTTTTTCGCAATGACAATTTTTCTGTTACCAACTTTCGCAAAAATCTTTTCGGATATCGGTGCGGATTTGCCGGCTTTTACGCTGTTTATGCTGGGGATTAGCGCGTTTTGTACGGCTTGGCCTCCAATCCAGCAATTTACAGTAATTGGGGTGATTATTGCGCTGTATATTGCTTTCCAGATGTACTACAAAACACCTGTGGGTCGCTTGCAAATTGACAAGATTGCCTTGAAGTTGCCGATTTTTGGAGATTTGATCGAAAAGTCGGCGGTGGCTCGATTTTGTATCATATTTGGGTCGCTGACGCGATCGGGTGTGCCGATTCTTAATTCTTTGGAAATCGTGCGGGATGTAGCTGGAAATCAGGCGATCGCCAATGCTATTGAATATGCCAGAAGTGAAATTCAAAGCGGGGGAATGATCAGTATTGCTTTGCAAGAACAGCAGGTTTTCCCGTCTTTGGCTATTCAAATGATGGCAATTGGTGAGGAAACTGGGGAACTTGACAAGATGCTGATGAAAGTCGGTGCTTTCTACGAAACAGAAGTAGAAGAAGCAGTAAAAGCACTTACGAGTATGTTGGAACCTCTGATGATTGTGGTCATTGGGGCAATTGTAGGTTCGATTTTGCTGTCGATGTATTTGCCGATGTTCGCTGTGTTCCAAAATCTGTAAAAAAGTCAGTTGACAGTTGGCAGTTGACAGTTGTCAGTTGATAGTTGTCAGTTGTCAATTGTCAGTTGTCAATTGAAAGTTGAGAGTTGAAAGTTGAGAGTTGAAAGTTGAGAGTTGAGAGTTGTCGCTGGACACTTGTTATCAGTCATAATCCCTAAATAATGACTGATGACTAATGAATAAAGATCGAGAACTCATAGCTGAAAACTAATTAATTATCACTTGATTTAAAATGTCTGTTAAACAATCACATTACGAAGAATTACTGGCAGAATACAGCGAATTTTCAGCAGCGATCGCCCTGCTGAAAAAGTATCGGCTGTACATGGAAATGATTCCGAGTATCCGCCGCGCTAACGAAAGTTTAATCAGCATTCCTTTGCCGATCGCGCGACTGCGGGAAGGAGTTTCCTATGCGGGCAAAAATGGTATTAGCATTACACCGGGACAAGCAGTTTCTCTCCCTTGCGATTTGGCGATTTTGATGTGCGATCCGGAGTGGAAAGTTAAAGTTGGAGTGGAAATTTTAGTTTTCATTCACCGCCCTGATGAGGATTTTTCCGATTTGTTGGGCCGCTGGCGGCAGTGTCAGGTTTGGCTGGATAAAAATTACGAGTGGGTGATGCCGTATCGCTACAGGCATATCTACAGTGATGAAGCTGAGGCTGTCCATCCTTTATTTGTATTGTTTGAGGAAACGAGCGATCGCATTCAACGCGGTTTGATGGCTGCTGGTTTGCCGTTTGTTATTGAAAGTGTTAGTTCTGTTAATGAGGATGAATTGGCACAACCAGAAAGTTTAGAACTTCAAGAACAACTCCAAGATCGCGGCAGTATGGGTGAAGAAAGTTGCGAGTTTTAGGAACAAGTGCGATCGAGCAATTTTAAATTTTAGATTGGAGATTTTAGATTAAAATATTTAAAGCTCTCCCTTAAATGATTGAAGCTCAAAGATGTGACCGATCGATCGGTTAAGGGTAAAACTCGTTTGTATTGTACGGGTAATGTTCGGCTGCTTCAAGCATTGTATATGCCAGCGGTAGTGGCAAGGCATCATTTTCGATACTACGCCATCAATTCATCTACGGCTACGCTAAAACCAGGCAATACAATTTGAGTCCGCGCCACTTCACCAGGTTTAAATAAAACTACATCACTTTGAGTAATTACTAACACCCAACTACTCTTAGGAAACAGCAGCCAAACCTCCAAACAGCCCGATGCTAAATACTCTTGCGCTTTAGCAAAAACATCATCAGCAAAATCGCTGGGCGACACAATTTCAGCTAGCAGCGGAAAACTCTGCGGCAAAACAGAAAACTCCCCAACTTCTGCCAACAGTTCGGGAGTAATATAAGAGACATCAGGGATTCGCCCTTTTTTCAAAGTTTGACAAGTCACTTCCACATAAACCTCGCCACCTTGATTGCATGATTCCATGTATGCGCCCCAATAACGTACCAATCTCGCTTGAATGCGGCGGGTTTTTGCTGTCATTTTCGGTTCCCCTACTACTTCTCCATTGACAAATTCTACAGGATGTTTGACGATAACTTTACCGTCCACCCACTCTGTCCCGTCAGGAGGATTTTGCAGCCATTCTTCCCAAGTTAAATTTAACTTTTCTGCATCTAATTGTTCTACACTAGAAATTATCATTTATTTTACCTGAATTACTGCTACTTTCGATCTTATCATATATGGAAAAAAACTACTAAAAATCCCGCAGCTAAGGTCAGGGACTGTGTTTTACTAAAACTTGCTTGGCTAACTGAAAAAATGGCGAATTTGTACTATATAAAAGACTGAAGTCCTTACTACAAACCTTACAATAAGTTTTGCAATACTTAACTTAAGATGAAACAACCCTCCAATTTACTGCTCAAACTCAGCCGCAGCTTATTTGAAGATAGCGCCGATCGAGAAAAATTTGTTCTCGCCGTTACTAATCCCCAACCATTTAATCCAGCTATTTTATGGGTGCGATCGAAACCACTTGAAAATCCATTTAACATCGAAATTCCCATCGATTGGCAGCCGGAATTTGTCGATCGACTTTCCCTAGCATCCCAAGCCGGAAAACATCCATTACATCAAGCAGGACATTACTACTGTCTCGACTTTTCTTCAACCTTCGCCGCCTCCATATTGTTAACCATATCCCAACCAATTAACTTAATCTTAGATATGTGCGCCGCCCCCGGAGGGAAAAGTATATTTGCTTGGAAAACATTAAATCCCAAATTGCTTTTATGCAACGAAGTCATAGGCAAGCGCCTGGGAATGCTAACATCTAACTTAAAACGCTGCCACATTGAACGATCGGCCACCATCAACCTAGATTCAAAAATTCTGGCAGACAACATTCCCGAAACCGCTAACCTAGTAATCGCCGATGCACCTTGTAGCGGTCAATCCTTGCTCGCAAAAGGAGACAAAGCACCGGGCTGCTTTCATCCCGTCACCATTAACAACAATGCCAGCCGCCAAAAAAGAATCCTCGCCAATTGTGCCAAAATTGTAGCCCCCCAAGGCTATCTCGCCTATATGACTTGCACCTATTCAGCAGCAGAAAACGAGCGAGTCAGCGAATGGCTGTTAAACAAATTTCCCCAATTTCAACCCGTAGAAATGCCTCATTTAGCAAAATATCGATCGCACCTCACAGAAATTCCTTGCTATCGGATGTGGCCGCAAGATAAACTAGGAGCCGGAGCTTTCACGATTTTATTTCAAAATACGATCGCAGGACAAACAAATCAATTACCTGCTGATTTCTTAAATTCAGCCCGTTTCACCAACCTCTAACTATCTACCTCCATCCGCTTGAATCTGCGTTCATCCGATCGCATCTTCCGTTAAAAAACCTTCGCCAAATCACAATCAAAAATGATTTTAGCCAAACTATCCAAAGCAATTAAAAAACAACTCAAACTAGCTGCCTGTATTTTACTTGTTTTAAACCTGCTAATATTAAGCGGCTGCCAAAACACCAACCAAAAGAGCGATCGCATCAAACTCACATTGTGGCACGGCATCAATCCACCACCCAATCGTGACGTATTTCAAACCCTCACAGATAAGTTTAACAAAACACATCCCAACATTCAGGTCGAATCACTTTATATCGGTCAACCAGACCAACAACTACCAAAAATCCTGACAGCAATTGTCGGTAACGCCCCGCCAGACATTCTTTGGAACATTCCCACAATAGCTGGGAAACTAGCTCAAATGGAAGCAATTCAACCCTTAGAAAAATGGCTGGACAAATCTCCTTTAAAAGCCGAAATCGATCCCGCACTCTTTGAGTCAATGCAACTCGGCGAACATACCTGGTCAATTCCTCTAGCCACGAATAACGCAGCTATATTTTACCGTCCCAGTTTATTTCAAGCAGCAGGAATTCAAGAAGTACCCAATAATTGGGAACAATTAAAACAAGTTGCGCGCCAACTCACCCGAGATACCGACGGCGACGATCGCCCGGACCGACACGGCATATTATTATCTCTAGGCAAAGGAGAATGGACCGTATTTACCTGGCTGCCATTTATGTTCAGTGCCGGTGGCGAACTCCTAGCCCAAACACCCCAAACTCCCGTACCCCAAATCGACAATCCCGGTGCTCTGGCTGCCCTAGAATTGTGGCGGGATTTGTTAACAGAAGGTTCTGCAATACTATCGGCACCGGAACGCGGTTACGAACTAGATAACTTCATTGCAGGCAAAGTCGCCATGCAAATTACCGGGCCTTGGACTTTAGCACAGTTAGAGCAAAGCGGTATTGACTACGCAGCGATGCCTGTACCCGCTCTCAAACGCCCCGCAGCCGTCGTGGGGGGTGAAAACTTATTTTTAATGAAAACCACCCCAGAACGCGAAACAGCAGCCTTAGAATTTTTAGAATACGCGATCGGTGAAGAATTCCAAACAGCCTGGGCATTGGGAACCGGTTACTTGCCAATTAACTTAAAATCGAGACAAAGCCAAACTTATCAAAGCTTTGTGGAAAAAAATCCCGTTTTGCGAGTATTTTTAGAACAGATGAAGTCAGCCCGATCGCGCCCGATTATCTCAGGTTACTCCCGCCTGTCAGAAAATCTCGGCCGGGCGATCGAAGCAACCCTGCTAGGCCGTTCTCCCCAAGATGCCCTCAAAACATCCCAAGAGCGTTTGGCGCTAACATTAAATTTAGATAGACCGGCAGCAGGAAAATAGCAAAGGGGAAATAGAAAACTCAAATCGGATATTCTCTTCCCTAAAATTCTCCTATTTTGCATTCCATTACCTAAGTAAAAGATTTTTTCTACCCGAACCCGTTCAGTGCCATCTACTAATAAATATCTTTTGTGGCTCGCGTTTGATAACAAATAAATAAATTGAGACTTTTTTTTTCAACAAAGGCCACTCAAATGATGCTCGTCGAAAATTATGCAAGCACTTATACTTTGGCATGGGGTTCGATCGAAGCAGGAAGCGATCGGAACAATTCGATCGTTTGCTTTAATACTGTAGAAGGAACTGATTCATATACAAGTTACTTACTACCTGGTTTATCAGCTAAATCCGATCGAGTCAATTCATCGTAAATAACATAAAAATATCTCGCAACAGAGAGCGATCGTGAGTCAATAATGAAAAAAATAGTTGCTGTTAATCAACCTCAAAGATCGTCCACCTTTTTCCCAAACAACAATGCAGACAAAGTTCCCGAACACCATCAAAGGACATTCCTGGCGGTACTTCCTCCAAATAGGCGCGATCGCCCTCATCTACTTTTTAGCCTCTCGATTCGCCGTATCCTTCCTCACCCTGAGTCCAGAAGTCTCCCCCATGTGGCCGGCGGCAGGAGTTGCCCAAGTCGCCCTGCTGCTACTCGGACAGCAACTGTGGCCCGGAATCGCGATCGGAGGATTCCTGTTCGGCCTCAGCGTACCCCCAGCCAACATCGGGGCAGCATTCATCTCAGCAATCGGTAGAACTCTGCAAGCGTGGACGGGAGCTTACCTGCTGCAGCGCATCGGGTTCAGTCCGGGAATCGATCGACTCAAAGACGTGATCGGCATCGTCGGAGTCGCAGCTTTGGCTTCCACCCTAATCAACTCCACCATCGGCAGCCTCATCCAATGCCTGACAGGCATATCTAGCTGGAATCATTGGGGCGCAATGTGGGCGACTTGGTGGGTGGGAGATGCAATGGGCATTTTACTCGTCGCCCCCCTGCTGCTGACTTGGCGAACCTTGCCGAATACCAAACTCAAGCGCCGACAAATTGCCGAACGCGCGATTTGGTTGTTGTTGCTGCTTGCCGTTGGCTGGCTCGTCTTCTGTTCCCGCACCCGCGCTGCTTATGCCCGCTATCCCCTCGAATACCTGCCATTTCCGATCGTAGTTTGGAGCTCATTTCGCTTCGGTCAGCGTTACACAGCCCTTGCCAACTCAATCCTCTGCGGTTTTGCCCTCTGGGGCATCGCCCGCGGCAGCGGTCCCTTTCTCAAACACGCCAGCAGCATTCCCCAAGCACTTTTATCCCTGCAAGCATTCATCGCGGTCATCGCCATCACCGGCCTAGTCCTCGCCGCCACCGTTGCCGAACGCCGCCAAGCAGAAATCTCCCTGCGAGACAGCGAAGCCAGCCTTGCCAACGCCCAGCGCATCGCTCAGTTAGGCAATTGGGATCTAGACCCCACCACCCAGCAACTGCGTTGGTCTGACGAAATTTACCGCATTCTCGGATTGTCACCGGGAACAGTCGAGCCCAGCATCAGCGGCTTTTTGGCCTACGTGCACCCCGACGACAGAGAATTAGTCAGGACATCCATTAAAGCCGCTTTATTTCAGAAACAGTCCTA
>JBOFTL010001103.1:0-3136 GCA_051652045.1 Microcoleus sp.
TTGGTTAGAACACAGCGTACAAGTAGAAGTGGAAATTCCCATCGAATTAGCCTGGGAACTTTGGTCTGATTTAGAGCAAATGCCCCGCTGGATGAAGTGGATCGAATCCGTTCACGTTCTTGAAGAAGATTCAGAATTATCCCGCTGGAAACTTGCCACAGGAGGCTTAGAATTTAGCTGGCTGTCTCGGATTCTTAAGTTAGTTCCGAATCAGATAATTCAGTGGGAATCGGTAGATGGTTTGCCCAATCGCGGTGCGGTAAGATTTTACGATCGCAAAGATAGCAGTATTGTCAAATTGACTGTGGCTTACGGAATTCCCGGCTGGCTGGGTAAATTAATGGACGATTTATTTATCGGGCGCGTAGTTGAATCAACAATTCAGGCTGACTTGGAAAGGTTTAAAGAGTATGCTTTGAAAGCAAAAGCAGCTTCTTAAATTTTGAGGACTGAAGTCCTCACTACGAACCTGTTTGTAGTAAGGACTTCAGTCCTTTATTTTTTAATTGTAACGCGCAGGTCGATCGCCCTCATACCTCACTATCATAGGAATATGCTGCTGATTCCTTCTCGCTTGAGTTAAGAAAACCTTCGGGTCGAGGATTGTCAAGCAAAAAGTGATTCCGAATCGAAAATCGAAAATCGAAAATGGTTATGAGTTACTGTTTAAATCCTACCTGCCATAACCCCCAAAATGCCGATCGCACCCAATATTGCCTCAGTTGCGGTGCCAAACTGCTGCTGAGAGAACGTTACCGCGCCATCAAACCCCTGGGGCGAGGCGGCTTCGGCCGTACTTTTTTGGCCGTAGACGAGGACAAGCCCTCAAAACCGCGCTGCGCCATCAAACAGTTTTTCCCCCAATCCCAAGGTACTAGCAGCGCCGAAAAAGCAGCGGAATTATTCAACCGAGAAGCCCAAAGGCTGGATGAATTGGGAAAACACCCGCAAATTCCCGAACTGCTGGCGCACTTTCAGCAGGAAAGCTATCAGTATTTAGTCCAAGAATTTATAGAAGGTGAAAATTTACAGCAAGAATTGGCGCGACAAGGACCTTTTAGCGAAAGTCAGATTCTGCGCTTGCTAAATGATTTATTACCTGTCTTGCAGTTCGTGCACGATCGCAACGTTATTCACCGAGATATTAAACCTCCTAATATTATCCGCCGCCGCAGTTCTCCTAATTCCAATTCTTATTCTTTTTTTACACTAACAGGTGAATTAGTTTTAGTTGATTTTGGCGCTGCTAAAGTTGTGGAGAGTGCGTTTCAGACTGGGACAGTTATCGGTTCTCCTGAATTCGTAGCGCCGGAACAAATTAGAGGTCAAGCAGTTTATGCTAGCGATATATATAGTTTGGGCGTAACTTGCATTTATTTGCTAACTCAAATATCTCCTTTCGATTTGTTCGATATCAATCAAGATGTTTGGGTGTGGCGGGATTTTTTGAAAGTTAAAATCGATCCGAAATTAGGTCGCATTCTTGACAAGTCGATCGAATCCAATCTCAGCCGCCGCTACAAATCTGTTGCTGAGGTTTTGCGAGATTTGCAACCGCATCAACCAGTCTCAATTCCAGCAGCAAGTTCAACCCCAACAGTAGGTTCAATTCCACCAGGCGGGGCGGGTACTGGGGCACGGGCGGGCACTGGGGCACGGGCGGGTACTGGGGCACCGCCCCTACAGGCGCAGAATGCAATGCCGCCAACGGTTGCAGGTACGATCGTACCTGTACCTACCCAGCAGCGGGTTGTGCCGGCCCGGGCACCTACTTGGAGGTGCGTTCGGACTTTGATAGGGCATTCTCAAGCTGTTACGTCGGTAGCTTTCAGCCCTGATGGGGTGACTTTAGCTAGTGGTAGCGAGGACAAGACGATTGAAATGTGGAAGTTGGAGGCCGGAAAACGGTGGTACACTCTCACGGGTCATTCCGATTGGGTAACTTGCATGGCTTTCAGTCCCGACGGCGCGACTTTGGCTAGTGGCGGCCGGGACAAAATGATTCATATTTGGGATTTGAATAAGGGTAAGTGGTGGTATGCTTTGACCGGTCACGCTGACAGGGTTCACGCCGTGGCTTTCAGTCCCGACGGTAAGGTTTTGGCTAGCGGGAGTCGGGACAAAACCGTGCATTTATGGAATTTGAATAAGGGAAAGCGGATGTCAGCTTTGACAGGTCATGGTGGCGGGGTAGAAGCGGTGGCTTTTAGTCCCGGCGGGAAGTTTTTAGCTAGTGGTAGTCGGGACAAAACCGTGCAGTTGTGGGATTGGGAAGCAGGTAAGTCGATTTGTACTCTGGCCGAACACGGGGATTGGGTGCGGGCGATCGAATTTTTTGACACATCTTACTCCCCTCCTTCTCAAGGCGGGGAGGGATCGATTTTGGCTACCGGAAGTCGCGACGGTACGGCGAAGCTGTGGCGGGTAGATGGGGAGGGACGAGGTACGCTGCTGCGGAGTATGAGAGACAATTCTGGGGATGTTTTGTGTTTGGCCTTGAGTCCTGACGGTCGGATTTTGGCTTCTGGAAGTCGGGACGGTACGATTTATTTGTGGGATGCTGGCACGGGAGGTTTGCTGGAAATTCTAGCCGGACATGAAGGGGAGGTGTTGTCGGTGGCGTTTAGTGCTGATGGGGCGAGTTTGGCTAGCGGCGCGGGCGATCGAACTGTGAAAATTTGGCGGGTTTAACTTTTGAGGGGTTTGGGGCAGTTCTTTGTCCCGCGCTGTACCCGATAGGGCGATCGAACTGTGAAAATTTGGCGGGCTTAAAATTGATGCTTGACATTCGATCGAAGTTTGTGCTAGGATTAGTAATCGTGCGGACGCATAGCTCAGTTGGTTAGAGCACTACGTTGACATCGTAGGGGTCGGTGGTTCGAGTCCACTTGTGTCCATTTTTATTTTCCATTTTTATTGCGTTGGTGACCCAAGCGATGCGCGTCGGTAATTCTTGTTTTGGGTACGAGACTCACGTACTAGAATACCACGAAACTACCGGGTCTAAGCTCCAATTATTAAGTCAAGTCCTGAGATTGAGGATTGAAGTCCTCACTACGAACCTACTAACCCACCTCAACGACCCATCGCGAAATGTGGAGAATTTCACCAACGGGGACAAAACCAGCACGACTGT
>JBOFTL010001104.1:0-9525 GCA_051652045.1 Microcoleus sp.
ATTCGGATCGTTCGAGTTCGCTAAATTCGACTGTTTCTAAAACTGGTTCAGCTTGGGAAAGTTCGATCGAATCACTTGTTTCTGCAACAAGAACGGATTGAGGAAGTTCGAGCGACTCGACTGTTTCTAAAGCAGGCTCAGCTTCAGAAAATTCGATCGAATCATTTATTTCTGGAACAAGCACGGATTGAGGAAGTTCGATCGACTCGACTGTTTCTAAAGCAGGTTCAGCTTCAGGAAGTTCGATCGAATCATTTATTTCTGCAACAGGTTCGGCTCGATCGAACTCGATCGACCCGATGTTTTCTGCAATCGGTTGTTGGGAACGAGGAATTTCGTTAGTTTCGACTGTTTCTAAAACAGGTTCAGATTGAAGAAGTTCGCTAGCTGCGGCTGTTTCTGAAACCAGTGCAGATTGAGGAAGTTCGATCGACTCGATAGTTTCTGCAACAGGCTCCGGATCGTAAGGCAACTCCTGCCTTTGTAAAACAGGCAGATTTTCCGCAATAAGCTGAGATTGAGATTGATGAGAATCGGCGATCGGCTCTTGGCTTGTGGCATCTGCTTGCAAGTTGCGATCGACCTCCGGTTCGCTGTGAATCAAATCTGCTTCTGATTTCTTTTCAGCTTCCGTCAGCCTTAAAAACACATCTTCCAAACTAGCGCGATTGCGGCGCATTTCGCAAAGTCCGAATCCAGAAGCAACAATAGCTGCGGCAATTTCCCGTCCCGGTTCCGCGTCCGCTTCGCAGACGGCACGCAGTCGGTAACGGCCGAGATCGGGTTGCGAGTTGCCAATTAATTCGATCGAGCGCACTCCAGGCAAATTTTCCAAAGTCGGGCGCAACAAATTGTCGATCGAACTGTCAGTCAAACGATCGGCATCGCCTGCAATTTCGAGTTCGTAGCCCGCATCTGCTGCCAACTCTCCCATCAAGCGATCGGGACTGCCGGCGGCAACGACTTTACCGCGATTGATAATAGTAACGCGACTGCAAGTCATGCTGACTTCAGGCAAAATATGAGTCGAAAGAATTATCGTGTGCTGGCCGGCAAGACTTTTGATTAAGTTGCGAACTTCAATAATTTGTCGCGGATCGAGGCCGACGGTAGGTTCATCTAAGATAATCACCGGCGGATCGTGAACGATCGCCTGGGCGATGCCGACTCTTTGCTTGAATCCCTTAGAAAGCTTGCGGATTAAAACCTTGCGTTTTTCGACCAAGCCGCAGCGTTCGATCGCGGATGTAACTCGTCGCGCGCGATCGCCTGCGGGTACTAGCTTGATTCTAGAGACAAAGAACAGAAATCCTTCGACTGTCATTTCTGGATACAGTGGCGGATTTTCCGGCAAATAGCCGATCCGCTGCCTGACAGCCATCGATTGTTCGTGAACGTCGAGGCCGGCGATGCGAGCCGTGCCGCTCGATGCGGGCAAATAGCCCGACAAAATCCGCATGGTGGTAGTTTTGCCCGCACCGTTGGGGCCTAAAAATCCGAGAATTTCTCCCGATTCGACCGAGAAGGACACGTCCGCGATCGCTGCGGTCGAACCGTAAGTTTTGCTTAAGTGTTCTACTTCAATCATGTCGATTTTGGATTTGAGATTTTAGATTTGAGATTTTAAAGGCAATTTCACAGGTGGTCTGGGGGCTGGCGATTTCTCGATCGCTGGATTGGCGATCGAGCGATCGGGGTCAAAACTGATTTTTCACTGTTGTCTGATAAGAAACCAAATCTACCACAAATGACGATTGTAGCGGGAAGCGGAACGCTTGTTCTGGCTCGATGCTCGATCGATCTGTCTAAGGCTGAGTTTGCTACGAGCGATCGATAGTTTTAGCTAATTGCTAGTTGTGCTTTGTTTTAAACTTTAAAACACGCAATGTAAATTCGCTCTTTACAATTGCTTGCTTGTTGATTCCATTCTCATTTATTTGACGATCTTAGGTCGTTTCAGCGATATAATGGATTTTCATACTCTTGGCAACGTATGTCAATCTCTAAAATTCAGGCTGAAACCTAGATTTTACGTCGATCGTGCTGCTGTTACGAGCTCAGATTTTTTTTCTACAGTTTTGCTGAATTATCTTTTTGTTGCTAAGTGTTACGTAAGTGTAAAGTGCCAGTTGACAGAATGACATTTATATGTGTATCTTGGCATCCTAATAATATAGGATTTGTAGGTTGAGGGTGAAAAATCAGGTTTTTTGCGAAAATATTTGGTTGACGCCAGCAGATTTTGGAAAAAATTTGGTTGCTGCGATCGATCGCGCAAGAGTGAGAAACCGGGTTTTTTGCGAAAATACTTGCTTTGAGCCATTAGGTTCCGTAAAAACCCGGTTTCTTCGATCGATCGTGCAAGTCCCGTAATAGTAGGTTTTGCCAGCTTCGATGATTTTCGATTAGGTGCGATCGCTGCTAGAGACAGTTTCTAGATTGATGTCAGCATTAAAAACAACAACAAATTGGGCGTTGGGAATTAATTGCCGGATAATCCGCAAATAGCCATCAGCATCGGAATGTTTGAAAAACTGAGCTACGGTGATTCGCTGCATATTAGGAAGCAGTCGAACAACCAACCACTTGTTGAGGCGGTCTTTGTAAGGCATAATTAAATTTGTCTCCACGATAGTGTTGGAGCCAAAGCCAGTTCAATGCTTGTCGAGGGCGCGGACTGGCTTT
Source organism: Microcoleus sp. (assembly GCA_051652045.1). Lineage (GTDB taxonomy): Bacteria > Cyanobacteriota > Cyanobacteriia > Cyanobacteriales > Microcoleaceae > Microcoleus. The sequence goes on from JBOFTL010001104.1 coordinate 2,686, forward strand.
TGACTTGTTTCAGGCTTGGTTTTTTCAGGTATGGTTTTTTCAGACTTAATTTTTTCAAGCGTTGCAAGCCCGATCGCTAATTCCTTAGCAGCCTAGAAAAATTAGGTTATTTACCAGCACTATTTCTACCAAAAAATTGCCATCAAGTCAATAGGTTTTCACAAAAGTTGTCTAAAATAATTAACTAAATATAGTCAACTAACTGTAGGTATTCAGTTGACTATATACAGTCAACTGAATGAGGGATAAATAATGACACTGGGGCAAAAGCTAAAAATACGACGCGAAAGTTTAAATTTAACTCGCTTACAAGTGGCAAGAGCTTGTAAAGTAGTGCAATCAACGGTAATCAACTGGGAAACAGACAGACACGTCCCCAAGCTTTATCCGTCACAGATGAAAGCCTTGTGCGATATATTGAAGTTTTCGATCGAAGATTTAGTCATGTAGCTTCGTCAGATCGAATCCCGTAGCATCGGAATTAAAATTACTCGCAGTCAGAACATGGCAGTGTCGTTTTTCTACAATTAATCTGGGTAGGGAAACGGCACTGCCGTGTCCGAGGTATCATTTTAGTGTTATCAGAATTGATATTAACTGTATATTAAATTTGGTAGCATCGGAATTAAAATTACTCGCAGTCAGGATACGGCAGTGCCGCTTCCTTACAATAATAGATATCGACTGTCAACTGTTTACTGTTGCTGAAATTGAGATAACAACCAAGCACCTACCTGCGCTTGGTCTTGAGTGCGACTGTGCCGCAAAGCCTCTTCCAAAATAGCAATAGTTAATCCCGGCAAAACTTCCGATCGCGCGATCCGCCGGCTGCCATTATCAGCAATAATCGCAAAAGCTATAATTTCGGATTTCTGTACGTCTACTACCCAATATTCAGCGACTTTTAATTCTTCGTAAAGCAACCGTTTTTCGCCGATGTCGTCAGCCAAAGTCGAGTCAGCAACTTCAATAACTAAATCTGGTGGCGGAGTGAGATCGAGACTGGCGATCGAAGTTCCAACGGGTGCTAATTTTGCTCTGTCTCCAATATAGTAAGATACATCGGGCTGACACTCTCGCACTCCTGTTTGTCGGTAGCTACATTTATTGAATCCATTAACAGGAATACCTTTAATAGTGCAAAATATGTTAAAAGCAAAGAGTGCGATCGCATTATACCGCGCGCGATCGGGACTTACTGACATAGTTTCAATCCTCATTTGTCCGTTGCGGTAGTAGCATTTAGCTTTTTGGTAAGCTGGACTATCTGCCATTGCGATAAATTCTTCCCAGCTAGCTACCACCCAAATATCTGTTGGCAATTTTGTCTGTAATTCGCTCATAAATTTTTGATGATGCCAAATTAAGATCGCGTCCGATCGATTCCCCTAAAAAAACGGTTTGTAGTACAGACTTCAGTCTGTAAAATCTGCGGACTTCAAGTCCGCACTACGAACAAATTTTATCGCGCTCGATCGACCAGTCGGCGCAGGCCGACTTTGTTCGTATAGAAGCGGTTTCAACCGCCGAGTAGTAAAGACGATCGACCCGGATTTAACATAACACTTCCCCGATCGCACCTAAAACCCTCCCCTGCTTCCCCTCTGCGCCCTCTGCGCCCTCTGCGGTAAAAAAACTCAATCTCAGCAGTAAAAAAAGTTTCAATTCCCCCGCTTCCAAATCTTAATTTCCCCCAACCAACCAGCACTGACGATCGACATCCCATCAACGCTAATAGCCACAGAAGTAACATAACCAGAATGCCCGCTCAAATTCCCCCTCAAATCGCTCGATCGCGCATCCCAAATTCTCACACTTTTATCCCAACTGCCGCTAACCAAAATACTGCCATCCCGACTGAATGCCACCGACCAAACTCCATCAGTATGCCCGCCATAACGCCGAATTAACTGCCCGCCGCCCACATTCCACAAACCAACAGTTCCGTTACTGTTTCCCGCAGCCAAACTTTTGCCATCCGGGCTAAAAGCCACCGACAATACGGATAAATTCTTGCCGCTAATCGTCCGCATTGCTTGACCTGAAGCTAAATTCCACAACCTAATCGAACCATCCTTGCTGCCGCTAGCTAAAGTTTTGCTGTCAGCACTAATTGCCACAGAATTTACCAAGCCGGAATGTCCGGTTAAAGTCCGCACTAGCTCTCCCGTTTGCGCGTTCCAAATTTTAATCGTTTTATCCCAACTGCCGCTAGCTATAAATTTACCGTCGGGACTGAAAACTACTGCCGACACAGCACCAGAATGCCCGGTTAAAGTGCGAGTAACTGCATTAGTTGCTAAATTCCAAATTTTGACAGTTTTGTCATCGCTGCCGCTAGCTAAAAATTTGCCATCTGGACTCATCGCTACTGCATTTACTGCTTCTGAGTGTCCTTGCAGCGCAGTTTTTAATTGCCCGCCGGGAAAATTCCAAACAGAGATCGTGCCGTTGCTATTTCCTGTCGCAAAATAAGCTGAACCGAGGGCAACGGAACTGACTACTTCAGCAGGTGCTTTCAGGGAATTGGTAGCAGTAAAAGCGATCGCGCTTGCGGGAGGGCGGCGCGGATTGTTAGCAGGAGTTTGTCCGGTGGCGGCTGTTGGAGATTGGGGAACTACCGGGAGAGAAACGGTCGATCGCCATTTCATGAAAGTATTAATTTCAACTCCCGCCGCTACGACTTTATCGGAATTGTCTTCCAATCTGACAATGCCGTTAATTGCGACAACTTTGCCCGCACCGTCGAGTACCGGCCCGCCGCTCATTCCCGCCCTGACTAAATTGTTGTAGACCAAGGTATAACCGTTCAACGGAGCTTGGCGGCCGGTAAATTGACCTTCAGTAGCGATGAAAATCGGCTGTTGCAGGGAACCGCCCGATCGCGGCCAGCCAGCGACGACGGCTTGTTTTCCGGCAGTTGCGGGGGAATTTGCCAATTGAGCGAGGCGGTAGTTTTGAGGGCTGCTAAAAGGGACGATGGCTAAATCTGCACCGGGCATTCGCCGGACGAGGCTGTAGTATACCGAGTGAGTTTTGCCGTCGGGAGTGATGATGCGGTAATCGCCGGCTTTATCGACAACGTGCCAGTTGGTGAGGATGTAGTAGGTGTTGCCTTGTTTCTCTAAAATTACTCCCGAACCGCCCTTCGGTCCTTCGATGCGGACGGTAATTTCTCGGGCAATGGTTTTCACTCGATCGGCCGTTACTGCTAGGGCGATTTGAGGAGATGTGAAGGGGATGACGGCGGGAGGGATGAGGGCGATCGCGGCACTCAAAATAGCTGGAATAGTTTTGGTGTAATTCATAATTCGATCGATTTAACGTAATATATCAACGGACGGACAAGTTTTCCGGTTTGTGTCATTTTTAAAACTTACGCACTCTCCATGCAAAACAAGCCTTTGCGTTGGCGAAGCCGCCCTTTCAGGACTAGGGCTTATACTTTGCACGCCGCGAGTAATGACATAAATACATTGTTCTTGCGTAAGTCTTAATTTTGACAGGCAAGGCAGATTTTTGGTAGGCGCGATCGAACGATTCGGGAGGAGCGAATGCTATTCATGATTATTGAACGATTCCAAGGTAATGATATGCTGCCAATTTATCAGCGCATTCGCAGCGAAGGCAGAATGCTTCCCGACGGTCTTAAATATATTGATAGTTGGGTAGAACCAAATTTCAGTAGATGTTTTCAGATTATCGAGTGCGATGATTTGCGCTTACTTCAGGAATGGATTTTGAAGTGGCGGGGTTCAGGGGTGAATTTTGAAATTGTGCCGGTGGTTAGCAGTAAAGAAACCCGAGAAGTTGTCGAACCTTTGCTCGATCGCTTGTGAAAGGTTCATTTACAGTATCATACTCCCTCATTAACTAGATCGAGTTTGGTAGGTTAGGTTGAGCGAAGCGAAACCCAACAAAGCAGGCTCATTTATTTATTGGTGTTATTCTTGCCGATACCTTGCGATCGCAGATTTCAGTTCAAGCACTTGGTTGGATCTGGGCGATCGCACTTCTCTTTTCCAAGTTAAACGCCTCTCTTGAATATCGGTCGCTAAGTATTGATAATTCTTCAATTAGCTAAAAAAATAAACGATCGCACTTAATTTAAAATGCGATCGCCCCATTCAGTTTTGCAAGACATTCCGTCTGATATAAAAGAGCTTTTTCGCCGACTCTAATCTAGAGAAACATAACGAATCAAACTCCGCATGAGCTTGCCTGCTGTCGGGGCAGGTAAAATCTGCGACCATTCTTGAACTGCTGCAAAGCGACGTAAGTAGAGCGTACTCACAATTTTATCGATTCCCTTCTGGGAACCAATAACCAAAATGAGCACGGGTTCCCGGTTTGGTTCAGCAGGCACAGGATTTGGCTGCAAGGTAGGCAATGTCGGGATTTCGTTGATAGGTGTGGAAACAAAAAGCTGTATTTGAGTCATTGCGATCGAGTTCCTCCCTCGATTAGTTGCTAATTGTCAACTATCTCGCAGTGTGGCGCCTTAGATGACAATTAGCAACGTTTACAGAATTGTGACTCTCTGACACAATCGAAATCATGGGAAGAGCAGGTAAAGCCCTCAAAAAAATATTAGAGGCATACGATATCAGTCAATATCAATTAGCGGCAAAGATGGAAATCGATCGCTCAAACGTCAGTCGTTGGGTGAGTGGAGAACGAGATCCGTCTGCCGAAGCAGTATTTGCGATTAAACAAGCGTTGCAGACATTCAATCGAGAGGCTGCTGATGAATTTGTTAGGTTGTACTTGGGAAATGGTGAGGAAAATAATTAGCTGCTGATGCGCGATCGGTAGCTAAGCAAATGTGGGTTATTATTTAAGAGGGCGATTCCCTACCGCAACGTCCGCACGCACTCAATCAAAAAAAGTATTCGTTCAACATCCTTGTGGGAGAATATAGATATGACAGGCACTTTGCAAACAACCGAGCTGCAAACAACCGATCGAGGTTACTTCACTCAAGAGCAATATTTAGCACTAGAAGAAACAGCCGAATACAAAAGTGAATATCTCGACGGGGAAATTATTCCTATGACAGGCGGATCTACGAATCACAATCAAATTGCTGGCAATTTGTACATTGCTTTGAGTCTTGCTCTCAAAAAACGGAATTACCGCATATTTATCGGTGACGTGCGTCTGTGGGTTCCAAAAGTGCGACTGTACACTTATCCTGACGTAATGGTAATTTTTGGGGAACCCGAGTACCACAACAATAACAATCGCACGGATATGATTACCAACCCTCAAGTCATTGTGGAAGTTTTATCAAAGTCTACTAAAAATTACGATCGAAGTGACAAGTTTGCCTTTTACAAAACTATTCCTACTTTTCGAGAATACATTCTAATTAACCAAACAAAAATTCATGTCGAACAGTATGCTAAAACCGAAAATAAAAGATGGTTGTATAGCGAGTATGACGAGGAAGATCCGGCATTAGTGTTTAATTCATTTCAACTAGAAGTTCCGCTCTCTGATGTTTACGAACAAGTGAATTTTGACCAAATTGAGCCAGAAGACAGTGAGAATAAAGGATGAAATGGATAAACTCCAAATTCTTCTGTTTCAACGGAAAATTCTAGCTATGCAAAAGCTTCTAATATCCTACTCATCGGAATAAACAGTAATTGAGCAAAAAATCCATTCCATTATTTATTTATCGTATTCTTGACGATACTTTGCGATCGCTGCTTTTTTGCGATCTTATTTTATTTATTCAAGCACTTTGATGATGGTGGCGATCGGCATAAACAGTGAAAGCGGATTATCATCTAATGGTATGAATCCGTATTTTAAATAAAAATCTTTAGCTTTCTGATTTTTACTATCGACTATCAACGCAAATATTCCCACCTCAGAAGAGAGGCGAACGCAAGAGCGAAATGACTCCATTAACAATTCTCTTCCTAATCCTCTACCCTGCATTGAAATAGCCACAGCTAATTTGCCCAGACGTATTGCTGGCACAGGATATCGAGGCAATACTCTGCGATAATTCTCTGGTAAAGATTCACGTTGAATTTCAGCCGCACTTACAGAATAATAGCCTGCTACATCTCCTATTTCACCTTCAGGAATTGCCACAAAGGTTTTAGCAATTCCTTTTCGATCGTTCTGTTTGGCATATTTTTTGAGGTACTCATTTAACTCCGGTATACCGCAGTCAAAAGCTTCTTTTTTTAATCGGCTATCATCGATCGCACAAAAAATCCATTTCATTATTTACCATTTCCCGTACTTTTCCTGATGATTTTCGATCGCGGATTTTAGTGCTTCGTTGGGTTCTGGTGGATTTTCGATGGCGGAGGCAAAGATTTCCCAGTCGCGATCGCTCAATACAATTTGCTCTACTTCTAGAGGCGGCTTTTTGGCTGCATTCAGAGCGATTTCTAGCAGATACTCGCCCAAACTCATAGACTTGGCTGCTGCTGCTTTTTCTAGAATTTCTTTATCTGCTTGGCTGATAGTTAACTCTATTTTTGTTTGGGTGTCAGTTGGTGTTGACATGATTTTTTTCATGACAGCGATTGGCTCATCTGATATTATAGCAATTTTTATCGCGGTCGATCGCACTTGGTTTGATAAGGGCGATCGCTCTTCGATCGTGTTAAACTAAATAAGGACGATCGCGTTCAGCAAGGAAAAAATAGCCGTGACACCTATTAAATATAAAAAACATTTAATTTAAAAGACATGACTCAAAATAATTTACTATCTCGCATCTCGATCGACTCAAATATCTGCTTTGGCAAACCTTGCATTCGCGGTCATCGCATCTGGGTTTCTCTGATTCTGGACTTTCTTGCTAGCGGCATG
>JBOFTL010001105.1:0-12152 GCA_051652045.1 Microcoleus sp.
AATCCCAAAGATGCAGATTCCTTCATCTATCGTGGCACTACTTACTACAATAAAGGGGAATACGACCGCGCGATCGCCGATTACGATCGAGCCATCCAACTCAATCCCAAATATGCAATAGCTTTCTACAATCGCGGCAATGCTTACGACGACAAAGGGGAATACGACCGCGCGATCGCCGATTACGATCGAGCCATCCAACTCAATCCCAAAGAGGCAATAGCCTTCAACAATCGCGGGGTGGCTTACAAAAATAAAGGGGAATACGATCGCGCGATCGCCGATTACGATCGAGCCATCCAACTCAATCCCAAAGATGCACTAGCTTTCAACAATCGCGGCTTTGCTTATGAGCAAAAAGGCGACAAAGTAAAAGCAATTGAAAGCTATCGCCAAGCTTTAGCTCTTGCCCAAAATCCGCAGGTGAAAGAGTTTGCCCAGCGCAAGTTAAAAGAACTCGAAACCAAATAATTTATTAAAAATAATGCGTGCAATCTTGATAATTATAAATTGTTGTATATCGAGAGGCAATGGTGTAAAATAACTAATTTCTGCGGGTCGATAAGACAAAATATAGCGGCATTTTAAGATCGAGACTGTGGGACACAAAGAACAGAATACGCTTTACATCGGTGACAAGGCGGCAGGCGATCGCCAGCGCGATCGCAACTTCCGAGTCATTCTTAGCTGAAGGTATTAGCACTTTATAGCCCAACTTCAGCACCGTTATATCTTACCATGCTAAAATTATGACAAATCTATTACCGATCGGAACGCTTTTTCAATGGAAGTAACTCAATTGTCAAATACCGGTCAAGTCATTATTCCCAAAGCTTTGCGAGATGCTCATCGCTGGGAAGCTGGGCAAGAACTAATCGCAATTGATATGGGTGATGGTATTCTTTTAAAACCCAAAAAACCCTTTCGGGAAACTACCTTGGCAAATGTGGCAGGATGCCTGAAATATCGAGGTAAACCTAAAAGTATCGATGAGTTAGAAGACGCAATTCGTCAGGGTGTAGAGGAGCAGTGGCATGATTGCAGTTGATACAAATATTGTTGTACGATTTCTGACACAAGACGATGAACAACAATATAATAAAAGTCTCAAACTGTTTCAAGAACAAGACATATTTATTCCCGATACCGTAATTCTCGAAACAGAATGGGTATTGCGTTTTGCTTACAAGTTTAAGCCAGCAGATATTTGCCAAGCATTCAGGAATCTTTTTGGTTTACCTAATGTTCAGATCTCTAACGCAAGCTTAATGGCACAAGTTCTGCAATGGCATGAGAATGGTTTGGATTTTGCGGATGCCTTGCATCTAGCTCAAAGTCAGAATTGTTCAGCAATATATACGTTTGACGACAAGTTTGTGAAAAGAGCTAAAGAGTTAACAGATTATGAGGTTAAACAACCCTAATTAAGGTAATATTAATCAAACTGTTTCCACCGCCCCAAGTGCTTTGAGGGTTGACTTTTGAGCGTCGGTTAGACCCGTGACACCTGTAATATTCATACCTTCATAAAGCCTGGGCGATCGCATTGTTTTTACCCGATCGCCCGTCTCCATTTTCCACAAATTAATAACTCCGTCGGCACTGCCGCTGGCGATAGTTTTACCGTCGGGAGAAATCGCGATCGCCCAAACTTCAGACGCATCATTTTGTAAGGTTTTAACGCATTCTCCAGAACCAACATCCCATAACTTAATCGTGCGATCGTGACTGCCGCTAACTACAATTCGCCCATCCAAACTAAACCGCACGCACCAAACTAAAGCCGCATGACCTTGCAAAGTTTTTAAACATTCTCCCGACTCAACATCCCACAATTTTACCGTTTTGTCATCACTGCTAGTTGCTAACATCTTGCCATCAGAACTAAACGCAACCGAAAACAGTAAACTGGTATGACCGGGCAAAATTTTCAAACATTCTCCAGATTCAATATCCCACAATCTCAACAGTCGATCGTCACTGCCACTAGCTAAAATTTTGCCATCGGAACTCCAAGCAATTGACCAAGCACGACAATTATCGGATAAGATTTTGCAGCATTCACCAGTTTGAACGTTCCACAATCGCATAGTATGGGAATTATCGCTACTTGCCAAAATGCTACCGTCGGGACTGAAACTAATAGCAAACATGATATTGGAAATGCTGGTATTTCCCTGCATTACTCGCAGCAATTTACTTGTTGCGACATCCCACAATCGGATAATACCGCTATTACTGCTGCTAGCAAGTATTGTGCCGTCGGGACTAAATGCAGTACACCAAACCCAATTTTTATGTCCTTGCAATGTTTTGCTGCACTCACCAGATGCGACATCCCATAATTTCAGCGTCGTATCATCGCTACCGCTAGCTAATAGTTTCCCATCTGGACTAAAGGTAACAGATCTGATGGCGGCACTGTAGCCGTGCAAAGTTCTTAATGATTCTCCTGTTTCCGTATTCCACAGAGTTACAGTGCGATCGAGACTGCCGCTTGCTAAAGTATGACCTTGAGGGTGAAACGCGATCGACCAAATCCAACCGCAGTGTTTTTGCATTAATTTAAAACACTGTCCGCTGGCAACATCCCAAAGTCGAACCGTACAATCATAACTCGCACTGGCGATCGCCCTACCATCAGGACTGAATGCAACTGCCGCTACCGGATCTGTATGTCCTCGCAGTATATTTAAACATTGTCCTGTAGAAACATTCCACAACCGAATTGTACAATCCCAACTGCCGCTAATTAAAGTTTGACCGTCTGGACTAAAAGCGATCGATCGAATCGCTTGTATATGCCCTTCCAATGTGTTAATAATTTCCCCGGTTGCAACTCGCCACAATTTAACAGTTTTGTCGTAACTGCAACTCGCCAAAAGTTCACCGTCGGGACTAAAAATTACCGCCATCACAAAAGTAGTATGTCCCTGAAGCGTCTTTAAACAATTACCCGTTGCTACATCCCACAATTTAATCGTACAATCCCAACTTCCACTAGCTAAAATTCCCCCAGCCTGGGCGGGCACGGGGGCACCGCCCCTACAAGATGGGTGAGGACTAAATGCCACAGAATGCGCCCATCCGGTATGTTGTGTTAATGTTTGAATGCACTTACCTGTTGTTAAATCCCATAATTTAACAGTGTGGTCAAAACTAGCACTTGCTAAAGTTCGATCGTCCGGACTGAAAGCAACGCTACCGATCCAACTGGTGTGTCCTTCACAGGTGAGAAAATCTCGATAATCTTGGGTGTGGCAAACTCTTATTTTACCATCTATGTTGCCGACTGCCAAAAATTTACCATCCGGGCTAAAAGCAACCGACATCGCCCCATTTGAGTTGCTGGTAAACACAGATTTAGAGAGATCGGAATTGGCAAAATTCACTCCATGCAAATTGGTGCCGATCGAATAAGCTTGCCAGATACTTAAATAGGAAAAATCATAATTGCTTAAATCTATTTTGAGTTGAATTAACAAATTAATCAGATTTCCCGCCGCGTATCCCGCTGAGTGAGGAAATTGCGATCGCATGGTAAACAAAACTTCATTCAGTTGATATTCAACTTCTTTTTTCGACCGAAATTCTCCCAGCAGTCGATCGGCAAGCGGTGCTAAAATCAAGCGAGTTTGGCTTTCCCGAATGTAATCTTTAGCTTCAGCTTTAATTAAAGCATGAGTTGTGAATAAATCGAGAGTTTGGGATTTAATTTCTCCTTCAAATCGATCGAGTAACTGTTCGGTAACATACTCCATCACCACAGGCTGTAAGGTGAACTGTCCGGCATTTTTTTCAATCAGCGATCGGCCTCTGAGGGATAACACGGCATCCAGCAATTTAGATTGTGAAGGAATGGCAACAAAATTCGATCGCAACTCAGCAAGTGTCGTCCATTCTCGCTCGATCGCCAGCCAATACACGATGTGCTTTTCTAAGTCTGACAAGCGGCGAAATTGCCCGTCTAGCAAAACATTAATATCTCCAAATGCCAGGGCTCCATGTTCCAAAAAGTCGCTAATATTGCCATCAAATAAATCTCGCACGGTGGTCGAGACAATTTTGAGTGCTAGGGGATTGCCACAATAATGTTGAGTTAAATTTATCCAATCAGTTTCTGCCGCACAAAAACAGCCGTCGGCTTGTAAAATATTTTGCACTTCCGGGGAACTTAAGCCGATTAAAGATAATGTCCGTACTGGTGAACTTTCGCCTTCCAACGACATCAAAGTAGTGGGTTTTTCCCGACTGGTTAATAGCAGACAACTGGAATGGCATTCGCTGCCGATTCGTCTCAGCAGTTCTCCATATCCTTCATGATTTTCTGCTGGAGATTGTTCTAGGATATCTGCGATCGAACTTTGATGTGGTAATTCTCCGGCGTTGTCTTTAACTTCAATTTTCGATGTATCTGCTGGCGATGTTTCGCCTGAGTTACTGCCGATAATTGCATCAATATTATCGAGAATTAACAGACAGCGTGAAGCGCGTAAATATCCCATCAATTGAGAAATTTGACCGTCCAAAGAAGCAGGTAGTGCAGTTTCTTGTTGCTGGGAAAGGATTTGAATAAAATTCAACAAAACATCTGCAATAGGCGGTGCATTGCGTAACGATCGCCAAATCAGAAAATCAAAGTTATGTTGCAGGGCGATCGCGACTTTTGCAGCTAGTGAAGTTTTGCCCATGCCGCCCATGCCGACTAAGGCAACCAAACGGCAAGAGTCGCCGACAATCCATTGTTGCAGTCGCGCTAATTCCTCATTTCGACCGTAGAATGTGGAAACATCTACAATTTCTCCCCAGTGACAGTGCGTTGCAATTTCTGATGGTTGAACTTGCAGTTGCTGTGGCGGTATGTTTTCGATATTTGCATCGGGTAATGCTGCGGATATCTGGCGCGATCGCCGTCCGATAACTGCTTGAAGATTGCTTTTTGTAACCTTTTCTCCCAAGGCATTACTGAGTAATTGCCATAACCTGTAACCGACATCTTTGATATAACTAGCATCATATCCAGCACTATCGGCAATATCTAAATAAGATAGGCCTTCCCAAGATTTGCGAAAGACAATTTCTTGGATGTTGCTGAGAGAAGTTGGCGCGATCGCTGTATCTAAAATTCTCAGTGCTTCTTCCACAGTCACGGTTTGTTAGCACCTCTAAATGAGTCTTTTGAGATCTGGCTCTTCTTATTTTAGGCGATAAAGGTCGATCGTCATTTTTCATTTTTTCATTCATCGGTCGATCGCCCTTTCCTACCTTTTCCTAAATCTGCCGAAAATTAACGGCTGTTATCAAATTCGCACCCACTCCGATCGTAACACCCAGCTCCTCTCCTGTCAAGATATTTTTGATAATTGTACCTCTGTTGAAAGCAGGATTCTTGTCGAACAAATAAACTAAAAATGTGCTCGCTTTTAGTCCTCTTTGAGAGGACTTACGCTATGAGACAGGGAATTAATTCCCTGTCGGAGTGGATGACTCACCAACAATATTGATGCAGCATTCGATCGAGCGTTAAATCCACAATCCGGCAGGGGTTTAAACCCCTGCCTCATAGCGAAAGTCGGTTGAAACCGACTGTAAATTACAATTAACCAATAACCAATAATATGATGTTCCAATGCTTACCCTAAATCTCGGATCTTATAGTGAATTGGTATTACAGTATCTCACCCCCTGCTGCTTAACCGTATTGACGTTAACAATTACCAAAAATCTAGATCGACCCGCCCCTACAGGAATCGACAGATTGTCAACTGTCAACTGTCAATTGTCAACTGTCAAACGATTTCATAAATTTTTGCCACAGATAACTTCTTTAGCTTTCCTCAATTTAGTTAATAGACAGCAACAATAAAATCTCTCAAATGTAGCACTATTTTATGAAATTGATATTTAACAGTGTCGATCGATCCCTGCTGTCGATCGCACTAAATTTTTTCCGACTTTTGATTCCTGACTTTTTGCGGCTTTTTCTTGTCGTCATGCCAAAGCTAATTGCCTAACTTGGGTTTAGAGCGCAACAAAACTTGCATTTTTCGCAAGACAAATCGCTCAATTGTAAATGTTTTATTTGAATGATTTTCTGGGATTTGTAGCACAAAATTTCCTGTCGAATCGCAAAGCTATCGCAGAATGCGTTACTCGCGTACTTAATAGCAAAGCTAATTTAATTGTGCTTTTGGGCTGCAACAGAAACATTCAAATCCCAACAAATAAGGAGCAACAAACTCATGGCGACTATCGGAAACCCAACCCCTGGAAACGACTTAATTTTTGGTGATGCAGCGAATAACAGGATCGATGCTTTAGCGGGCGATGATACTGTCAACGGTAACGGTGGCGATGACTCTATTTTCGGCGGATTAGGCAACGACCAACTTCTGGGTGCAGTCGGCAAGGATACCCTGCTTGGAGGAGATGGTAACGATCTTCTTGTTGGGGATAACGCCGGAGGTGCGGACAATGACAGCCTCAACGGTGGTGCGGGCGACGATGTACTTAACGGAGGCTTAGGTGCAGACACTCTTGCTGGCGGCCCAGGAAGCGATACCTACAGTGTCGGCTCACTTAATGCCACCTTAATCGAGCAGGCTAATGAAGGGAATGACATCGTTAATGCCTCTATCAGTTTCAGTCTACCAAACAACATCGAAAGATTGACTTTGGTGGGAACTGCTAACATCAGCGGCACTGGCAATGTGCTTGGTAATAACATTCTCGGTAATGCTGCTAATAACCTTTTAAGTGGCTTAGCAGGGGATGATACAATTAACGGTCTTGATGGCAATGACAACATCAATGGTGGTGATGGCATTGACATTCTCAATGGTAACAATGGCAATGACACCATCAATGGTGGTGCTGGCAATGATGTTATCAATGGTGGTGCTGGAATCGATCGAGTCAGGGTGAATGCTGTTGGAAGTAACATCGTGCTTACCAACACCAGCGTAACGGGTGAGGGAGTCGATAGCCTGAATGGAATTGAGAATGCTGAACTGTTTGTTTTCCAAAGCAACAATATTCCTGGCAACATTGATGCTTCAGCTTTTACTTTAGGATCTGTTACTCTCGACGGTGGTGTTGGCAATAATGTCCTCACAGGTGGCAGTGGCAATGACTTTTTGGATGGAGAAGGTGGCATTGACACTCTCACCGGTGGCAGTGGCGATGACACTATCAATAGCGGATCTGGTAACGATTTGGTATCTGGTGGTGCGGGTGCCGATCGATTCCTTTACCAAACCAATCAACCATATGCTTTGGCAGATCTTGGTGTTGATACTATCACTTCTTTCAGCGTTAGTTCCGACAAAATTGTTCTGTCCAAAAAGACTTTCGATACTCTGATTACTGCTGCTGGTGGAACGTTACTCAGTTCGGAGTTTGAAGTTGTGGATAGTTTCTTTGAACAGTTTACCAGCAATGCCAAAATTACTTACAATAAGGTAACTGGCGATTTGTCCTTTAACCGCAACGGTTCTATCCTCATTGGGGGAGATGCAGAGGGCAATATTATTGCGGATCTCAAGCCTGGAAACGTAGGGGGTGCTGCTCCTTTGCTGAGTGCTTCAAATATTCTGATTGTGGCTTAGGGAAGTTGGGATGGGATGAGAAAAAGCGTAACAAGTTTTTCCTTTGAGGCATCAGGGAATTAATTAAAATGTTACCAATTAGATTCCCATCCTATTCGATCGGTGCGTTAACCGAAAGCTAATGCAGCCTGCGAAACAAATTACCGATATCTTGCCCGATCGACCTCAATCTGATTAGCTCCTAGTGCGGACTTAAGTTCGCACTACAAATTTTTTTATTATGGTAATCGATCGAACATCTTATCCTTTTTTTGTCACTTCGGGTCCAGAAAAAAACATGAGTGATACCAATATTGTCATTACGAACGAAGTGAAGTAATCGCAAAGACTACTCCCTTCCCGGTATAAGATTATGTACTTATGCTCTGTGACGGAGCGTATGCGTGCATTTTCGCGATCGTTCGCAATACAAATTCTTCGGGTGGGAAGGGAATATGATTCCATAGGGATTATTAATCAAATTTTTTATAACTTAATGACGTTTCGCGATCTGAGCAGTTAAGCTAAAACTATTGCCGACCCTTTGGAGACAACCCAATGCTCAAAAACGATATTGTTCCCGATCGGATTTTTACCATATCAAACGTTCTTTCCCCAGAAGAATGTGCTGAGTATATTACATTAACAGAAAATATTGGCTATACACCCGCCGGTCTGACTGTAGGAAAGGATCTATATGAAATGAATCCACAAGTTCGCAATAACGATCGCGTAATTTTGGATGATGAGGAACGTGCAGCAGAGTTGTGGTGTCGTGTTGCTGACTTTGTTCCGGCTGCGATCGATCGATGGACGGCAACAGAACTTAATGAGCGCTTGCGGTTTTATCGATATGACCCCGGTCAAAGGTTTGCACCGCATGGGGATGGTTCCTATTTTAGGAAAAATGGCGACTGCAGTCAATTAACTTTCATGATTTACCTGAATGATGAATTTGAAGGAGGAGAAACTCACTTTTATTTGCATCACAACTATTTAGAATTATTTCAGCCAAATCCGATCCCTAGTTTATCTGTAGTTCCGAAAACGGGTATGGCATTGTGCTTTATTCATGAGTTGCGACACGAGGGTTCTCGCGTTATTAATGGTAGAAAATATGTGCTGCGATCGGATGTCATGTACTCTCTGAGACGGCGACGCGGCAATTGAGTTAAGTGTTATACAATTGAGATCTTGCATTATTTTCAATAAACCATAAAAAAACGGATTTCTGAGATTAGTGCAAGATCTGAAATACAACGAAATTTCTTATGTTATATCAAATCCGAGTTATCTATCCTGTGATAATGTGGTAGGGTGGGTCGCTCGATCGACTGTTTTAAATAACGATAATTAAAAATAGCGCGCCCTACTTCACGTTGAATTGCTACCATCGTTGAGAGGAAACCAATACTGACATCCTGCGCGAAAAATGGGATAAATCACCCCCAAAAAAGGAGTTCCCGTCATGACAATTGCCCTAGACAAGACAAAAGACCAACGGCTAGTCCACTACGGAATGAGCTGGCAACAGTTCAAGTTACTTCAAGAAAGCTTTGCCGACTCACCTGGAATCCGACTGGCTTACTATGATGGAGAGATTGAAATTGTGACCGTTTCCCCAGACCACGAATCAATCAGTCGGATGATTACCGCATTACTGATTGTGTATTTTTTACACAATGATATAGAGTTCAACCCATTAGGCAGCTTTACCCAAGAACAGGAAAAAAAAGTTTCAGCCCAAGCTGACGAATCTTTTGCTATTGGTAGCTCAACAGCGACAAAACCTGACCTTTCTGTTGAAGTAATCTTTACCAGTGGTAGCGATCGCAAATTGATTCACTACCAAGTTTTAGGCGTCCCTGAAGTCTGGTTTTGGGAAGATGGTTTGTTCCGGCTCTACCGCTTGCGGGAATCTGGTTATGAAAGAATCGATCGCTCTGAAATCCTGCCTGATTTAGATATTAACCTATTAGCACGCTGTCTGATGATGGCTTCTAAAATTGAAGCCCTAAAAGTATTTCAACAAGCATTTCAACAAGGAATCGATCGAGCTTAATACAACGGATTGCAGCCTCGTAGTGTCTCGCTTTTTCCCCAATCTAGATCCCCCTAAATCCCCCTTAAGAAGGGGGACTTTAAGAGTTTTTCCGATCCCCCCTTAAGAGGGGAGACTTTAAGAGCGTTTCCGGTCCCCCCCCTTCTTAAGGGGGGCTAGGGGGGATCAAACTTTAGGTGTACTTCTTATAAATCCTCCGTCATTGGCAGATTCTTTGCGATTGCTTCACTTCGTTTCGCTTCGCGACATGAAACGCAATGACAATAAAGGGGGTAGTAAACCCGGATTTGGTATCAAAAGACAGGCTCAATCAACGTTTGTGATGATTTCGCATTGTTTTATGAATCTTCTTCCATCGTTCTTTCTCCGCTAAATATTCCCCCCGATCTTGTTTTCGCGCCAGATAGTTGAGTTCTTTTTGCAGTTTTTGGTAACTCAAAAACCTCGAATTATCGAGTTTTCCCTCTGCCAAAGCCTGCTGCACCGCACAACCGGGTTCGTTGTCGTGCTGGCAATTTCGGAAACGACATTGCTGCACTAAGATTTCAATGTCTGCAAAAGTTCCTTGCAAGCCTGCATCACCTGCCCAAATTTGCAGTTCCCGCATTCCGGGATTATCGATAATTAAACCGCCAGTTGGTAGTAAAATTAATTCGCGATGGGTGGTTGTATGTTTGCCTCGATCGTCACTTTGGCGAACGGGTTGGACTGTTTGAGTTGCTGCTGGTAGTAATTGATTGGTAATAGTAGATTTACCAACGCCAGAAGAGCCTAATAAAGCAACCGTTTTGCCCGATCGCAGATAAGGTTTCAGATCATCTAATCCTCGATTGTTAGCAGCACTTAAAACAATTATTGGCACGCCGATCGCCACAGCAGAAACTTCAGCAATCCGCCCTTCAATGTTGTCGCACAAGTCAGCTTTGTTTAAAACAATTACTGGACTCGCACCGCTTTCCCAAGCCAAAATCAGATAGCGTTCGATTCTTCTGAGGTTAAAATCGCCATCCAATCCTGAGACTAAAAAGACTGTATCAACATTGGCAGCAATCATTTGTTCTTCTGTTTTCGCACCGATTGTTTTGCGCGAAAACTTGGTTTTTCTGGGTAGAATTGCGTGAATTGTCGCTCGTGCTTCCGATTCGATCGCGCGTATTATTACCCAGTCTCCAACTGCTGGAAAGTCTTGCGGTTCGGATGCCTGATGCCGCAATTTGCCTGTAATTTCTGCTGCTAGTTCTCCGGCTTCGCTGTAGAGAACGTAGGTATTTCTGTATGCAATGGCTACCCTTCCTACCGCAAATCCTTGCAGGCGATAGGGTGCGAAACTGGAAGCAAAAAAATCGTTCCAGCCTAAAGAATCTAAATTCACTTGTATTTCCTCAATGCGTGCTAATTATTGCGCGCGAGTAGCACAGAGGAATTTTGAGTTTTATTCTTGGAAGATGGAATATCTCACTAGAATCTCCGTGCCTCGCATCCGTTTAGTTGCGATCGCAACAGCGACCCTGACCGTTTGTAATTTAGACATAATCAATCCTCCTATAACCTTGAAACAATTCCATTATATAGCGATCTCGAATCATTTGTAAAACTCTTACTCCCTCCCCTTGCTAAGGGGAGGGCTTCTTGCTCCCTCCCCTTAGCAAGGGGAGGGTTGGGGTGGGGTTAAAAATTTACGATTCCTTTGGGATTACTATATCAGTCCTTCTTTTTGAGGACTAAAGTCCTCACTACAAACCATGTTTATTAATAACAATCGATCGAACTCGAGCTTATTTCCGATCGCAAGCCAATAGGTTTTAGGTTTTAAGTTTGGTCTGCCACCTACTACCTACCACCTACTACCTATTACCTCCTTATACAAGATCTGGGTTATTCATCCCCTTTATAAATCATTCGTTTCGAGCCAGAGGCTTTGTGATTGCGAAGCACAGCGAACAATGACAATAGCGGGGGTAGTAAACCCGGATTTGGTATTATTTCCTTTTCCCTCTTCCTTCTTCCCTCTTCCCTCTTCCTTCTTCCTTCTTCCTTCTTCCTTCTTCCTTCTTCCTTCATTTACGATCGAAAATTCGCCACAGACTTTTGCAATTTTTCAACAGAACCGGATAAATCGTCCAAAGAAGCCTTTACATCAGAACCTTTTTGTGCGGTTGTAGTAGCAATTTCATTTACTTGCTGGATGCTGTTAGAAATCTCCTCAGCCGAAACAGTTTGCTTCGCCGCCGCCCGAGTAATATTCTGCACCAAAGCATTCATTTCCCGACTGACTTCTACGATCGCATTCAAGTGAGTTTTCGCTTCGCTGGCAAGTTTTGTACCTTCGACAACTTCCTGAGTTCCCGCTTCCATTGCCTTCATCACGCGGCTGATTTCTTCTTGAATTGTACCGACAATTTCCGATATTTCTTCAGTTGCACCGGCCGATCGTTCTGCCAACTTTCGTACTTCTTCAGCAACCACTGCAAAACCCAAACCTTGCTCTCCCGCGCGAGCAGCTT
>JBOFTL010001106.1:0-4336 GCA_051652045.1 Microcoleus sp.
GGTTCTAATCCCAGTTCTTCCAGGGGAATGACGCCTAGCAAAACAGCAGCAACTCCTTCGGGTAACTCCAAACAATCAAATCTACCTTCTCTCCCCTCTACAGTAATTTGAGCGTCAGCAAAAATTCGACCTTTTCTGATGCCGGCCGATGTTTCTACATCTCTTTCTCCTACTTGTTTTAAACCGAGTTAGCCGATCGTAGAAGCTGGCAGGGAAAGCAGGGTAGCTCCGGTATCGACAAGTACCTTATCGAGAACTACAGAGCGAACCTCTTTAGCAGAAATGAATCCCCGTTCTGCCAGAACTAGATCGATGCGATTGGTAACGGTAATAGTTGTCAGAACTTGACCCATTTGTTTGCCTTGAAGATTGGGAAGTACGAGTGTCATATTATGTTACCTGTTGAAGTGTAATTAATGAATTTTTCTATTTTAATACTATCTAGAACTGTCAGGCGTTAGTTAAAATCGTGTTTAGTGACAGGCAGATCTGAAATTTTTCGCGAAGGCATGACACCAGAACCCAACTCTTCTCAACCCAATCCTCCCGAGTCGATCGCGACTGCGGAAAGTCCTAACGGTAGCAACCCCAGCGTTGCACCGGCAGAAACAGCAGTTACAGTCGTTACCTCCAAACCGGAAAAACCGCTGCCGCCACCTCCCACCCGCAAGGCTTTGCCGGTGCGGTATCAAATGCAAACGCCTGGGGAAATTTCGGCATCGGCCCTGATTTTGGGCGCGATCGGTTTGATGATTTTAGGGCTATCGATCGACAATGTTTTAATTGGTTTGTTAGGTGCGGTTGGGGCGATCGTACTCGCACTGGTGATGGTGTGGCCCCATTGGGGTAAAATTTGGACGCAAGTCATCCCCCCGACTTGGCGCACCTTGATCTTCGCCTGTTTGGGGCTGTTAACGGGCATCGCCGGCTTGATGATGCTTAGCGGTTCCAATACCGATCCTGAAAGTCGCAACATCCAAATTAATTGGGATGCGGTGGGAGCTCTCGGCGAACTCATCGGCGCTTTGGGACAAATTTTGATCGCAATTTTGGGCGTTTATGTGGCTTGGCGGCAGTATGTCATCTCGAAAGATTTGACCATCCAGCAAAACCGCATTACTCAGCAGCAGACGATTGATGCTTATTTTCAAGGAGTTTCGGATTTAGCCCTCGACGAACAAGGATTTTTGGAAGATTGGCCGCAGGAAAGGGCGATCGCGGAAGGCCGTACGGCTGCGATTATGGGTAGTGTAGACGCTGAAGGTAAAGCGAAAATTCTGCGGTTTTTATCGCAGTCGAGGTTAGTTACTCCCTTGCAGCGCGATCGACTTTTAGGGCGTCCCATTCTTGATGGTGAGGGGGGCTACGCTGAAGACAGGGAAAATGGAGTCCGCGTGATCGATCTCAATGTCATGCTGGCGGCTGCGGATCTTTCTAACACCGATTTGCGGTGGACTGATTTAAGCGAAGCTAACCTTGTCAGAGCAAATCTCAGCAAAACCGATTTGGTGAAAGCCAATCTCTCGCGGGCTATTTTGTATGATGCGAATCTCGCTCGCGCTGACTTGAAATCTACCATTTTATTTTACGGCCCGGTGGAAACAGCTTCGCCGCGCGATCGCACGCAACTTCCCAATTACAAAACTGGCGAACATACCGGGGCTGTAGTCGAACGTGTTGATTTTACTGGCGTTAAGCGGCTGTCAGAAGAACAGCGCTCTTACTGCTGCGCTTGGTGCGGCTCGAAGTCGAGAGAAACTATTCCCGGCGGCTGCGAAGGAATTCCTAATAAACTCGGGCGGTAATATGCTGTGCTGCATCTAGATTGTCTGTAATGTTTTAGGGGGAGAAGGGTAGAGGATTGAAGATGTTTTAAAATTGGGCATTTAAATTATATTTGACGCTCGCTCTGCTGCAGATTATATTTGAGATTTTAGATCGATATTTTTGTGCTGTTTTAGCGATGACAAATAATGATTTAGAGTTAGAAGTAGGTGCGCGGCCAGTCCGCCGCAAAAGCTGGGAGGGATGGATTTTTGTAATTTCCATGTGGTTGCTGAGCCGATCGGTAATTGCGATCGGAATGCAAGTAATTGCTCCTTTAGTTGCCAAAAATCCTCCAGTGTATCCCATCCGTCCCCCATTAGGTTTTACCGGCGGTTTTCTTCCCAAAAGTGGCTGGGAATTGTTTTCGCACTGGGACGGTAAATGGTACGTCCAAATCGCTACTTCAGGCTACAATTACACGCAGGACGGAGAGCATCATTCTGTGGCGTTTTATCCGCTATTTCCGTTGCTGATACGCGGGTCGATCGCGCTCGGAATTCCAGTAGAAGTATCAGGGGTACTGATTAATAGTTTAGCATTCCTGGGTGCATTGGCGATCGTCTATTTTTGGGTAGAACAGCGATACGAGATCGATGCTGCTAGATGGACGACTGCTGTGCTGGCATGGTGTCCGTTTTCGCTATTTTGTACTGTAATTTATACGGAAGGATTGTTTCTATTTTTGACAGCATCAGCTTTGCAATCTTTTGAGAGGGGCGAGTATGTTTGGGCTGCTATTTGGGGTGCTTTGACAACTGCTACTCGGGGTCCGGGAGTGGCGCTGATACCTACTTTTTTGCTGGCAGCTTGGAGGGAAAAAAGACCTCCCTTAGCTTATATTGCGGGTTTGGCTAGCGCGATCGGAATTGTTTCATTTAGTTTGTATTGCGCGCTGAATTTTGGAGATGCTTTAGCATTTGTTCGCGTTCAAAAAGCCTGGGTTCAACCTACTTGGTGGGAAGTTTTTCGCGACTCTTTGAGTTTCCGGCTGCCAGCTATTAGTAAAGTAGCGATGATTTTTGGCGGAGGCTATTTGCTGTGGCATTTGCGCAAAAGGCTGAGCGTTACGGTTATCTGCTTTGGTTTTTGCTCTTTAGCACTACTGATTAATTCCGGTGCTTTGCAATCAGTTCACCGTTATGCTTACGGCATTGTTTCACTCTCGATCGGCCTCGGTTTGGTGTTGAGCAGATACCGCTATTGGGGATATGCTTTAATGGGACTATTTGGAGTATTCTTGATGTATATGGCTGTGAAATTTGCTGCGTGGTGGTAGGCAGATTGAGAGGTAAATTAAGGTCGATCGAACTCAATATTATTCCCTCTTCCCTCTTCCCTCTTCCCTCTTCCCTCTTCCTTCTTCCTTCTTCCTTCTTCCTTCTTCTACACTTCCCAAGCTGCTTGAAAAAAATCTCTTTCGCACAGCATAGCATAGCGATAGGTTGCTGCTACTTCCGACTCAGATTCAGCATAGCGATCGACCAAACTTTCCAACTGTTTTGCTAATAGTTCAAACTCGTAACTGCTGTAAGTGGTAATCCAGTCGCTAAAAGCGTGTTGAGGTATCTGAAATTCAGCTAGCTGCTGTCCCAAAAAAGCGTACAAACGCAAACAAGGAGTCATCGCTGCTGCTGTCAAACCCACACCGCTTCCCCAAGCTGTTGCTAATAAAAAATCCGTGTAGTGGCGGGTAGCAATTCCCGGTTTTGTCTCTGCTAAGTTGACACCCCATTTAGCTGCATATCCTTGATGCAAGCGAATTTCTGCTAAAACGCCGCTGCCGAGATTGTGGAAGATTTCAAAGCCATCCCAGTCGGGTGCTTTTGCAGCAGCAATGCTGTAGGCGCGGGCAAATGCTCCCAAAAAAAATGCGTCTTGTCCGACGTAATATGCAAAACTGTTTTGGGAGAGGCTGCCGTCAGCAATACCTCTGACAAAAGGATGGTGCAGGCAAGCCGCACCTAATTCTTGATTTGCTTGCCAAAGAGCGTGAGAGGTTGTCATGACATTTGCATTCGATCGATTATTCTGGTAATTTTTATAATCATGTTGAATACTTATGATAGCATATTTAGCGACGATCGAGTAAGTTAAGATGCAAAGTCAATCCCTGAAAAATCGCACTTATTATGTTACCTACAAATGCTATTTATTATCGCAACACCGTAAATGCAATGGACGCTGCAACTAAATACTCTTTAGTAATTCCGATCTATAACGAAGAAGAAACTTTAGTAGAACTTTACCGACGAATTAGTGGGGTGATGGAACGTTTGGACGGGCCAGTAGAATTAATTTTGATTAACGATGGCAGTCGCGATCGATCCCTCGAAATCATGCGAGAATTGCACGAAAAAGATCGGCGCGTTTGCTATCTCAGCTTGGCACGAAATTTCGGCCATCAAATCGCTGTAACTGCTGGTTTAAACTTTTCTTGCGGTCAAGTTGTAGTGGTGATGGACGGCGATTTACAAGACCCGCCAGAGTTAGTTTTAGATATGGTAGAACA
>JBOFTL010001107.1:0-2923 GCA_051652045.1 Microcoleus sp.
GGAAGGTTATGTTGGCGAAGCTAAGGATATTCAGACTTTGCTGGCAAGCAATATGGGCGTTCCCCGCGACAGTATCATTCTCGATGAGAACGGCAGAAATATCCGCACCAGCGCTCTAGAGGTGAGAAAGATATTGGACAACCACAGAGCTGGGCGCAAAGTCATCCTCGTTACTTCTGCGATTCAGATGCGACGTGCCAGTCTAGCTTTTGCTAATGCGGGAATCCAGGTGGTTCCTCGGGCTACCGACTTCTACACTTTTCAACCCACTGCCGGAGGCGGTCGCAGGTTGCGCATAGATGCTGCTGGTTTTCTTCCGAGTGCAGAAGCTTTGCTAACTACAACGCGAGTGTTCGAGGAATATTTCGGGTCTTTTTACTACTATTTGCGCGGCTGGCAGAGTCCGAGCGCCTAAAGCTGCAAATTGGTGGTTTTTTGCTTAGGCAATACCGACTGCTCCCCAGATGGGTTTACAATCTGGCTAGAATGTGACCCTTGTGGGGAGCTGTATTTTCTGATTCCTGCTGGGTCGCCTGCGACTAGGTTGGCTACTAACAAAAACAGAAACCAAAATACAGTTGTTTCCCAGCCGGGTTTTGGTTTTTGCTTGTCATCTGGGGTTGTCACCTTTGCTACATTAACTTTGATGTCCAGTTTGCCTTCGATTTCTTTGCCTTTAAGCACTCCGTCTTTGCATACACCCTTAAAAAACATCGGGTCTGGTTTTTCATCTTCTGCCTTTGCTTCGCCTGCTTTTGCATCATCTGCCATCGTTTTATCCTCAATTTGGTAGATCCGATTGGATAGTAAGTTCTCAAAAGTTCGGGGGGTTTCCGGAAAGGATTCCGAACTTAGTGAGAAACATTGAAAAACGATGCATCCCTGTCAGTTGTCCGGCTAGAAAGCTAGAGCCGTCTGTCTGTGCGCGCTAGCGTTGGTTTGCGCCCCGACAAGCAGTTTGTTTTGAAGCTGCTAACCATTTATCGGTGTGAAACATGGTTTGTTATGCAAATTTTTTGTAAAGTTTTGCATTTTTTCAATAAAATAACTGCTAAGTAGGTCGATCGAAAAAAAAATTAATCCTGAAAAACTTTATTTATCGACGATCGCCCGTAATTTTCAATTAATTGATGATACTCGAAATTTAAGAAGTTTTTAATTTTGAGGGAGTAGGGGCGGTGCCCCCGTGCCCGCCCGAAAGAGTGAGAGAGTTTTGAGTAAGGCTTGCAGTGCGCACCCTACATAGAGAATGCTACATAGAAAATGCGATCGTAAGTCCCGTTAATTCTGATTCTTTGACGCTTTCACAAACATTTGCCCGCCTAAAAACCGCCACAAAATCGGTAATTTTAAATAAACTTTTAACAGCAAAGGCGAGGCAGGTCTGCCCTTCGTTGAGAACGGTAAAAATTTCGGTATAATTATATCAATTGCAAATCCGACTGTTTGTAAAAGTTCTTGCAGTGATAAATGAGTGAGCGGTAATTGATGGTCGATAAAGTCGTAGTATTCCTTGTAAGAGTATTTAAAATTAGGCTGAATTATCAAAAGACAACCACCAGGCTTCAGGGCGTCAAAGCAAAATGAGATAACTTGTACCAATTCTTCCTTATTGCGGAGATGTTCAAAAAAGTTTGAGATAAAAATGCGATCGAACCTGTCATTGAATTCAGTAGAATCACCCAATTGCAACACATCAGCATTGATTATCTCAACATCAGGATTAGCAAATAACTTGGCATCGGGATTCAAATCAATTAAGCATTTCTCTGCTGCCCGAATTTGGTTGATAAACTCGCCGTAACCTCCGCCAATATCTAAAACCGATGACTTTGGAGGAACATGGTATTGCAAAAACTCGTCAATTAATATTTTCCAGAGTGCCACCTTGGCTTTCATTTCGCGGGCATCAAATCGATTGGCATATAATTTTTTGAGATAAGTGTTGGCTTTCATCGTAAAATAGCATAGACTGAGTATGAGTTTATCACGTACTGCAGCCGACTATGAACGTTATATCCACCGAAATCCCCGACGTATTGATAATTGAACCAAAAATTTTTGGGGACGATCGAGGTTTCTTTTTCGAGAGTTTCAATCACAAAGCTTTTGTTGAAAAAACTGGCGTGACGGCAGAGTTCGTGCAAGATAATCATTCTAAATCCTCAAAAAATGTGTTGCGGGGTTTGCACTACCAAATGCAGCAGCCTCAAGGCAAATTGTTGCGGGTTGTCGCAGGTGAAATATTTGACGTAGCAGTGGATATTAGAAAAAGTTCGCCGACTTTCGGACAGTGGGTGGGCTGTTTGCTGAGTGCGGAAAATAAGCGGCAATTGTGGGTGCCTGCAGGCTTCGCGCACGGTTTCTTGGTAGTATCAGAAATTGCTGAAGTTTTGTACAAAACTACAGATTACTACGCACCGACACACGAGCGGTGTATTGTATGGAATGACGCAGATTTGGCGATTGACTGGCCCCTAAATGGCGCGGAACCGATTTTATCAGGTAAAGACAAGGCCGGACAAACATTGAAAAGAGCTCAAGTATTTTAGATAATGAAAATTTTACTTGCAGGTAGCGGACAGCTAGCTAAAGAATTACAGCCTATCTTATTATCGGCCGGCGAGGTAATTGCGGTCGATCGAACTCGCCTCGATTTATCCCAACCCGAAAGCATCCGTCAAATTATGGCCAAAATTCAACCGAATTTAGTCATCAATGCGGCAGCTTACACGGCGGTAGATAAAGCGGAAAGCGAACCGGAATTAGCCCGTGCAGTCAACGGCATTGCCCCCGGAATTTTTGCCGAAGAATGCGAAAAACTCGGGGCGACTTTGATTCACATTTCCACTGATTATGTATTTGACGGCAGCAGCGGTTCTGCTTATCTGGAAACAGATAATACCAACCCGCTGGGAACTTA
>JBOFTL010001108.1:0-4866 GCA_051652045.1 Microcoleus sp.
TATGCTTACCAATCGTCACCTAACTCTTTAAGAAACGCCCGATATTCATTGGGCGCTGATATCTTCAAACCCGATCTACGCGCTTCTTCTTCGTTTTCAAATGGGTGAAAGTCCGGCGAAACTATTCATCTAAACGATGAATATTTTCTTTTTGGTGCCTCAATAAGTTGCCATGTGGATTGGGGTCATACATAACAGCCAATACTCCAACGGTCGTCTGCGCCGCCAGCCCAAGAATATACGCCAAGTTGTCGATCACTGTAAGCTCAATCTCCAATTTTTTGGCAAAAGCAAACACAAGAGACCAAAGCACAACATTGACTAGCATTGAACCGAGAGCCGCAAAGTATTGAAGCCCAATTTTAATTTTACTCAATGTCTCACCCATGCTCTATTCGAGATAATATCTGTTAGTTAGAATCAGGCACTTAAGACCTGATGCATTACTGGTAATTTATCGCCCATCACGAAAATACGCTTGACCGCTTGCGCCGCAGCATACGGCTCTCGATCGTTAAGGTTCATTTCTGCGAGATTCTTCAATTCCTCGATCGCTGCCTGGCTCATACACAGCTCCTAGATTCAACCCATTTGAGCATTAGATCGACCACATCAGTAGAACTGTGCCCATCCCATTCCGGGGCGCGATCGTAATGAGGCAAATGAACCTTTGTCCAGTATTCCTTGGGGAAATGGTAGGAGATTTGACCTATCTCTGGGAGTTCCAGTCCAGCGATAAACCAATCTTCCCCATGGCTTGAGCCATCGCTATGCTTCCATGCTTTGAAACCTTGCAACTTACGATCGCCCTTTGCCCAATTAGCTAACTGGGCAACCATGCAGAACAATGCGTGCCGATGCTCATACAATTCATTAAAAGTGTGGTAACCGTCGGTGACGATCCCAGCGTTCTCAAGTCTGTTCCCACAAGCGTCATGCGGGAATTGCGCTTCAAATACTACAACTTTTCCAATCACGTTAAACCCCCTTCCGCCGAATTAGAGTCAACTGCATACGCCTGCCCTCGTTGTGCGAAATTTGGAAGTAGTATATCCCACTCTAAGGAAATTAGATTAGGTAATCCAGCAGGGTCATGAGCACAACGATAATCCTCAGCGATCGCCTCAAGCACCCGCCGTCGATCGCTCCCCCAATGCACCATGCCACGGGATACCAAATTATCGCGCATCTCGATCGGTAATGTCCCATTTGCAATCACGCCAAATTTGCGCTCAAGCGCTATAGCCCCCGCCAGCCGCTTGATTAGCATTTCCATCCACCATTCCGGGGTTAGCTTTAAAGCACGTTCAAGGATGTCGATCGCATCCACTCCAGAGACCACCCCAGCGCCAACAGCCGTTTTTAGTCGATCTGCGAGTTGACTGCCAAGGTAAGCGATCGCGGCTTGCGGGTCATGGGGGCATAGGTTAATTACGCCATCGGATGGGAGGCAAAACCCAGCAGTCATCCGAGGTAAAAAATCAGGTACACCGTTAAGGCAGTGTACCTGGATATTTTCGAGTGCTACGCCATCCAATTTACACCGTCCGATCGCATCCCGCACCAAACCCCTATCCAACTTCGGCGCAGAAGTCCGAATCAATTCCGTGCCATGCAAATAGGACCGACTTTGCAACGTCGATCGAGTCACAGACTTGGCCGATTTTTCCAAAGTTTTGGAATTATCAGTGAGTTCAATATCGACAAGGATGCGATCGGGTTGACGATCTACTGACACGATTCGGTAGGACATTTCACCCGTGGGAGGTTGCCCAGAGTTAGGGATTATCCCAAGGATTTGAATATCCGACGTATGCCGGACAATCAATTCAGTCACCAATTCATCCTGTTCAACCACGATCGCCTTGACCGATCGAGCATCCAAAATATAGTCAGTATCGGTCGATAAATCAGAGGCATATTCCTCAAACTCATCATCTGTAATGGCTGAGTTCTCGCTAATGTTCAGCTGTGCCCTCAACTTCAGGCCAGAGCCAGCAGTTGCAGCGACGGGCATATAAACCCCCCAGCCATATTGCCCCGATCGTTCAGGGAATTCAAAATCACCAACACCACCCCCGATCGGGCTTTGGGGTAATCGTTCCCACCGATTGTTTGCATTCATTCGGTAGGTTCCCTTGGGTGTGACCTTGATTTCGCCCACACCCTTATTTAGATAGGCATCCCAATCCTGCGGGGATTCCTGCCACTGTTTGAGTAACTTCTTTTGACGAGGGGTGAGAAATTGATCAGCAGAGACGATCGAGGTTTGTACTGTCTCTTCAGCGCCACCACCCGAATCAGTGGATAGTGATTTGCGGAGGGCTGTCGTTACACGATCGACTTGTTCAGGCGACCAATCGCCCTCAAGAATGATTTCAGACATTTTTTTGATACTTTTTCAAACTTACTCGGTCTTAGTCATGAGTGAACCCTCACCCACTAGCCCACGCATACCCTCTGTCCGTCGCTTAACCTCAAGATGATTGGCAAACTCTTCTGCCGATCGATTATTTCTCAACTCATCGATCGTGATGCCTTGATTTAGGAACATCCTGCATTGCTGGATTGACATGACCACGGATTCTTCTTCACCCAAGCCCGCAAACCTCTGCACCCACTCGATCGAGTTGGTAGCCCACTTCACGCAAATAGCGTCGGACACAAGCTGAGTTAATGCTTGCAACATATCCACACCATCAGCAATTTCTTTATTGCTCAGAAATGGTTGAGTCAGCTTCCGGGCGACCTTAAGGCAAATATCATTCACCTCATTATGCTTCGCCGTCCGTTCGTCAGTCGTAGGTGGATGGTATCGGAAGTACTCTTCCAAAGGAATATCATCAAACATCAGCTAATCTCCTCAAATTCCAAATTATTGGAAAACAATTCCACGATCGGGAGTCCGGTCAACTCTTCGGCAAAGCGCAGAGAATCCAGATCCCGTGCGGCCTTCTTAGCGGAAGGGAAACCTGGGTGACCTTCTGGTGCGCAAGGCCAATGACTGTTCTGGTCTACGATCGATAGCACCCATCGACCGGGCGAAAATTCAAATGGCTGAAAAATCCATGTTGACGGCATACTACAACCTTATGACGATACGCTGTGTACTAGCAGATTTTGCCATATCTGGCGACGGTTGCGCCATCTGATTTGGATCGCCGCCACCCATGCCCATTTGTTGTTGCATAAGTTGCTGCTGCATCTGCTGTGGACTCATCGGAGGTTGCCACCCTTGCGGTGGAGTAATCGGCAGATCTCCCCAGTCCACCGCGCCCTTACCCAACTTTGCTCTGTACTCATTGACGGTCATCGCACCAATTTGGAGATCCGCCCGATCGTCCTCTCTCTCTTTCTGTTGGGCAGGTGTACCATCCTGGGTAAAGCCGAACTCTAAATCAGCCCATCCGATCTCCTCAATCAATCGAGTGAACGATCGGGAAACCAATTGCAGCAAAGGCGCGACACCCTTATTCTGGGTGAGGTCAACTTGGGTCTCAGCCACACCGGAACCGATACCACCCGTAACTTGTTCGGTGAATCCGATTTGAGAGGCTGATACACCATAGGCCATGCAGCAACGATTGACTGTATTAGTCAATAACTCCACGTACTGCATTTCTCGATTAGTACCCTGTTGGAGTGGTACATATTCGATTAATTTCTTGGCTCCATCCTCCGATCGCTGGGCTTGCATCACATGAATATTGTGGGGATTGTCAGCCGAAACCCCTCGCAATTGTGCTGTCAAGCGTTGGAATTCAGCCTTGCTCACACCCAAAATCGTCAGGATGCCTGGGGGAATATTATTTTTACTGAAGACATCCGCGTTGTACTGGTTTGCCGATAGGTCGCTTGTGATTTGGATATACGCCACCTCGATCGGGGACAAGCCGTAGGGATTCCACGATCGGGGATGCAAGCACAGCCGGAAACATTCGTCTAAATCGAACTCAACTTGATTGAGCGTGTTATATGCCTGCCAGTAGGATTCGACAATACCGTGCTCGTCAAGGTCAAGCTCGATCGTATCAGCCGGGATGACGCCGATCTCTACAGGCAATTGCCCATACTCAAACTCTGCCCAAACCGCCTCAAAATACGAGTCGCCATAAACTAGTACATCAGTCAGCAGCTTGCGGACGAATGAATCGTAATCCTCGTGGTTTGACGGATGCGTGAAAAATTCCTTGAGCCACTGTAGCCGCTTCTGCTGATCGCGATACTTATCCGGATCACGTTCCTTCAACCGCTTCGACTTGTCTTCATCCTTGGGGCGAATCGTCCACTCAGCGGATAGTACAAACTGTACCAGCGTGGTCACGCAGGCGAAAATCAAGTCCGATCGCTCATAGATGGTCCGCAATGTTTCAACACCCAAGATGCCCGTTCGAGGTGTGCGACCACCCCTCAAGGTCATCATTTGGTTGCTGACCGATCGCTTGCGTTGCCCGGAATCACCCGCAGTCTTACGCAATACCTGCATCACCTGTTCGGCTGTATAGTCCTCAGAGGGAGCATCAGCCAAATAGGTCGCATATTCATTCGGATTCATCGTCGTTCAGCCTCTGCCATTCTTGCTCAAATGCTCTAGTAATCGCCCGATCGCGTGGGTCGCCCTCGCCCAAGTACGGAAACATCGCGATCGGGCAATCCAGATCAGCCGTATACAACAAATAGAGCGCGATCGTTTGGAGTCGATCGCGCTCTACAGCACCCTTCAATTCAGATAAAACTTTGAACGCCGCTTGATACTGCGACGTGTCCGACAATTTCGCCATTATCCCTACAGTGTATCACCCGTGCGAAGAATGGGCGTTAATCCTCCCCATACCCAGACCCAGACCCAGACCCATCCCCATACCC
>JBOFTL010001109.1:0-2559 GCA_051652045.1 Microcoleus sp.
GCGATCGGGCGGATAGTTCAATGCTGGAATCAGATAAACAGCAAAATGCCCGCCTCTCTTGTCTGCTTGAGTGAGGACGGTCGATCGCGTAGTTTCGCCCGCCACTCGGTAGCGGAGAATTAAATCTTTGTTGGGGATAGTATCGGTATTAGCTAATTGAACGCTAACAGTATTGCCGCTGCGGCTGGTGGTAATTTGATGGGACGCAGATCGGACATCACTAATCGGAATTCCGGCATCTATTTCTACTGTAATTCCGATATCGTGACCCGATCGAACTCCTGGAGGCAAAACAGGCGGATTGATGCGATCGGCATCCGAACCACCTCCTGCCCTTGTAGGGGCGGTGCCCCCTTGCCCGCCCCGATCGGGGGGGGTCGAATTTCCCGAAATATAGCGAGGTCCTACCACCATCGGAAACACGAATTCGTAATCGCCGTCAGTAAATTTAAGAGTTTCGGTATAGCGAATAGTAACTTCAATTTTTTCTCCAGGTTTGATATTAGCGAGAGATTGAGTAAAAATATTATCGCGTTCTTGTTCCAGCAAACCCGCAGTACGGCCTTGCTGTCGGGCTCTTTCATAAATTTCTAAAGCTTCATCGCGCCGTTTAATATCAGCTTTAATAGTGCGATCGCCGATTTTAATTTCCATGTCATCCACTGCCGCTTCATCGGGTAACGGAAACACGTAAACAGCCTCTAAAGGTTCGTTAAAAGGGTTTTCAAATTTTTGAACGACTTCTGTGCGGGAAATATTGCCGGCTATTTTTGCTTTAACTTCTGTTCGCTTGAGGGTAAAAGCTGTTTCTCTACTTGAATTGGGAGTTTTGACAAATAAACCGCCCACGGGACAGCGAATTTGGGGCGATCGACTTTCACCGCAATTCACCTCATTTCTAGCCAAGATTGTCGTCGCTGCGAGGGTCAAAAATTCCTCCGGAACTACTCCCAATGCCTTGGATGCAACAAGTCCCGCCCCCGCCCCCATCGCTGCGAGGACTGCGATACCTGCGACAAACAACTGTTGGGTCGATCGAACGCAAACAAACTTCATAGCATTTTTAGCAAACTTGAGAGGATTTATGTATCATGACCAAACCGCAAGCGAAACGTTCCTGAGTTACAAAATTTGTAAGAATTCTTTTATGATATGCCTGTTCTGAAGTCAAAAAAAATCTGGTGGCGATCGGACTGCTGTCGGGTGTCCGCATTAATACTGAATGTATCAAAAATAAAATCTTAATTTGAGTATTTTACTATTATTAAATTCGGTAATTGTTGTACTGAAAAAAGAGTCGATCGAGAGTTGAGGTGACAATAGTTTCTACTTCTTGCCTTTTTCTCAACTGTCAACTGTCAACTGTCAATTAAGAGGGCGGGTACGGGGGCACCGCCCCTACCTGTCAACTAAGAGGGCGGGCACGGGGGCACCGCCCCTACCTGTCAACTGTTAATTAATTTTTGGTGCTGGTGGCGGGCAAGTTTTATATTCCCAATTGCACTGATATAAATGCTGTTTTTGCCAGCTCAAAGGAATCTCCAACAAATCCCGAGAACCCGTAATTCCCTGGCCGAAAAACAGCAGCAGCGCGATGCAATTTAAAACAATGTGAACTTTGCGCCAGCGGTGCGATCGATCTTGATAAATATCCTGAATAATTGCCAAAGAAAACACCATCAACAGCGCCGCAGCAATGCCGTAATAATAATGAGAAACCATCCACTCATTGCCCCGGCGAAAAACACCATCCTGGCAACCCAAAACCACCAAGCCGACACCAGTCAAAGTAGCAAAAACTCCCCGCCATAGCTTCGCATTTGCTTGATACAAAAAAACAAAAGAAGCAATTGTTGCCGCAAACATTAACCCGATAAAAACCACTTGTCCGGGAGATTGACCCCACAGATTTTTTTCCAAAATACTTTTAAAATAAATAGAGTAAGCCAGGGCGATCGAGGTAATTCCCACAACCGACCCTGCAAGCAAGCGTCCCAACTTCATGTGTTCCGGACCGACAGTAGGAGGAATTTTGCTTTTGTCACCGCCGGCAACTTGCAACCGACGCTGGCGAGTTTGCCACGCCGCATTGACAACAGTACCAATAATCGGAAAAACTATTCCGACAGCAAGTGCCGGATGAATCAGTGCCATTACATCTGCTAGTTCCATAATTCAACCCAAAATTTTTGTATTAAAGCTGTTCGGAAGTCACGAAAACCAAAGTCACCGGGTTTTGTTTGCAAAATCTATGGGTTAGATCGTGTTCGATCGATTACCATAAAATTTGGTTCCCCGTGCGTCAGTCCGATCGAAACTGTTCTAATAGTAGCTGGCTGACCGATCGCCCGCACAAATTTTTCAAAATTTAGCAGTCGCCAACTCGCAATCCCCACTACGCGATCGGCTTGCACCGATCGCAGTTTACCGTTAAAATTATTCCAATGCCAGCCCTCGATCGGCTTTATCCAATAATGCAATCATTTCCTAGCGCCAACGACACCAACACACAAGAATTCAACAGTATTGCCTGCCAATCAGACGTTTGTCTTTGGCAAG
>JBOFTL010001110.1:0-4573 GCA_051652045.1 Microcoleus sp.
GGGAGATTCTAAGAGAACTAGCTGAGTTTAGCCAAGAAGAGGAACTCAATGAGAACAGAGTATACAGCTAGCAGGCTGACTCCCTATCCTGTTGTCTTGGATTCCTGTGTAATATTTCCTATGTACTTGCGCGACACGCTATTTCGTGCAGTAGAAGATGGGTTGTATGATGTGTATTGGTCCCAAGAAATTTTAGATGGTGCAACTCGCAATCTTATTAATACTGAGAGGATGACAAGGGATAAAGCGGTACGTTTTGAAGCAGCACTTAAGGAAGCTTTTCCCAATGCAATGGTAGAAGTTCCAGAGGATTTGATTCAACAGATGACTAACGATCCGGGCGATCGCCATGTGGTGGCGGCTGCGGTGATTGCAAAAGCTCAAGTTATTGTTACGTTCAACCTGAGAGATTTTCCATCAGAGTCTCTTAATCCTTGGGGTATTGTGGCAATGCACCCTGATGTTTTTCTGAATCGACTTTATGAGGTTGCGCCGGATTTAATGGCTAATTTGGTCTGGCAGCAAGCTGATGATTTGAAAAATCCACCCCTGAGTATTGATGAATTACTTGTCAGATTGAGGGAGGAAGTTCCTGTTTTTGCCGATCGGATTCAACGTTATTATGAAAATACTTTGTAAGTGGTTAAGGGGCGATCGCGCTTGTGGAAATGAAGGGCGATCGATTTAGTTGAGTTGTGTTAAACTCAACTAAACGGTTAATAATACTAATCATGAAACGAGAAGAGGTACTGGAAATTCTAGCCGCTCACCAGGATAAGTTAAAAGCGTTAGGGGTAAAGTCTTTAGATTTATTTGGTTCAGTAGCTAGGGATGAAGCGCGATCGGATAGTGATGTAGACTTTTTAGTAGAGTTCGATCGACCTGTAGGACTGTTTGAATTTATCGAAATTCGGCTTTATTTGCAAGATATTTTGGGATGTTCTGTCGATTTGGGAACACTGAAAGCATTAAGGGAAAATTTGCGAGAACCCGTACTTAAGGATGTGATTCATGCCTTCTAGAGATTGGCGGCTTCGCATTCAAGATATCTTACAATCTATTGATGAAATTTTGCAACGGACATCCGATTTAGAGTTTGATGATTTCAAGGCAAACAGAACCGTGATTAAAGCGGTTCTCTACGATTTTTGCATCATCGGTGAGGCTTCTAGACATATCCCTAGCGATGTCCGATCGCGCTACCCTCAAATTCCGTGGCGCTTGATGGGAGATATGCGAAATATCATTTTTCACGAATACTTCCAGGTAGAATTAGAGATTGTTTGGATAGCAATTCAAAATAATCTGCCTTCACTGGTATCGCCTCTACAGGAAATTCTCGATCGGGAAGCATCGGGAGAATAGCGAAACATATTTAATCATGAATTTCTGTAGGGACTCTTTCACCAACAATATCTAACAACTACAAACAATCTCAATAAACCCGCCCCCACCCAACAAGCGATCGCTACTAGGCATAATTGACTCGAATTTGTGGAATTGCGATCGGGCGATAGGCGTCAACTGTAACTTCAATTATGCCGAAACCGCCGCGACGGGGTTCAACAGCATCGTAGCGAATCCTAACTCCAGTATCCGAGTAAGTATTTGGTTATTGCCAATGCTGGATTCATACCAACTATTACTATAATTTTTAGATTTTGCTATAGCGGTGGTTGCATAACACTCTAAAAATTCTAAATCTATATACTTTCCAGGTGGTTTTTCCCGACATTTAAGTGTGATAGTTTCAAAATCAGATGATGAAGTAATTAGAGATTCGTTGGGAGTAGAGGCTGGTGGAGGGGTAGTGGGGGCTGCTGGAGTTCGATCGCTCTTGGCTGCGATCGCGGTAGGCTGTCCTATACTTCCACTTATTCCCACTTTCGCGCTTACAAACTCTTTGAACTGATTAGCGCGTTCGCTTCCTACAAAAGATGCTACCTGTATTTCATTTTTTCCTGTATCTTCCCTGAACTTTTTAAAAGCATCCCGGCAAAATCTCGATCGGACTTGAGTTAAATTATCCTCACTGTATTCTAGAAATACCCGATATAAAGTAACCGGATAAACTTTTGAGTCATCTGGTAACTTATCCCCACAAGAATCAAGAGGAAATGAAACACTCTCAAACTGATTTGGAGTAGGCGCAGGAGTATTAGTGGGTGTGGGATTTGGAGTAGGTGTCGGATTAGTAGGGGGCGAAGGATTTGGAGTAGATGTAGGAACCTGACTTGAAATACTATTAGGGTTACTTGTATTCTCAAAGCCAGTACATCCAGATACCAAAACCAGCAGCATTACTGCTATTTTACCCATAACTATAGTATGGTCTTGGTATTTCATTTCAAATACGTGCTACAGACTATACTAAATAATAACCTAGCCAATCTCAGCTTTTACGTAACACTCATCAGTAATTATGTTAGACTTTCATCAGGAATTTTTACCTCGATCTGCCATGCCGCCATCCGACGAGCAATTTACTCAAGCCGCCAAACACTGGGACTTGGAAACCCTTTACGCAGACCTGGCCTCGGCCAAGGGAAAACGCCTCACCCCAACGGAAAAACGACACCTTCGCGGTTTACTCTGCGGTTACAGTCCCTCTGAAATCGCCGAAAAGCTCCAAAAAACCCCCAAAGGAGTTGAAACTGACCTGTGCGCTACCTTATATAAATACGTTAAAAGTCTGGTGGGTAAAGGCAGTGCAAAAATAGAAAATTGGAGAAATATTGCTGAATGGCTTGAAGATGCTGGATATAAAACTAAGCCACCTGCTAAATTCCCTATTCAAGACGGTTTATCTGAAAATAATAAAGTTAACGTAACTAATATAACTTTTGAAAACAATCAAATAAAAATTGGTGTATACCTACAAATAACTGTACCGCTACCTTCTGAGCTCTCAATACAAAACTTAGACTTAAACAACGACAATACTAATTAGGCTGTGGCTGCAACAAAGCTAGCACAATTGAGTAAAGCAGCGAAAACTCGCGATCGCCCAGATAATAGCCGAGACTTAGCGCGATCGCACTCTCAATTTTTCAGCTAAAATAAGAACGATCGATATCTACTGATTTTACTAAAAGCAACAGCCTATTCAGCAAAATGGTAAATATTCAAGCTTACTTAGAATCAAAAGAGCAATTATCCAAGCTATACGAACAGCAAAAGTATGGAGAAGCATGGCAATTACTTGAAAAAATGCTGGCAGATTACCCTTACTCAATAGATTTGTTAGTCAAGCGATCGAAAATTATTCAACTCTTAGATACAGAGCATATTTACGAGCTTCCTTCTCTAGATATGGCGGTGGAAAGTTTACAACTTTCTCATTTATTAGCTCCTGATGCCATAGAGCCTTGTCTTGAATTAGGACATTTTGAATATGCTGTTAGCGATCGCCCTGAATCCGCAATTAAATATTTTGAAGCTGCTAAAATTCAAGCTCATTTGCAACTAAAATTAGCAACGATCGGACTCATCAAATGTTATATAGATCTGGGAAAAATCTTTCTAGCAAGACAAACGTTAGAAACAGCAAAAATCTGGTTTTCAAATGACAGCGATTTGGGAGTTATTGAATTTGAATTAGAAGAGTATGAGTAGAATTGTAGGGAAGCAACTATCCGATTATTCAAGTAGACCTAGCCTAACCGAATATTTACAAGTGTGTATTTGAGGCTCGATCGCGATCGCGCATCATACTTTTATTATGTTATTATTCAATGAGAGTGTCAGTAACTAAAAAAAATGGCAACAATTACTTTTCAAATTCCCGACGAACTAGCAATGCGCCTCGATCCTCTAAAAGATGAGTTACCACAGATTTTAATGCTGGGATTGAGAGAAGTCGAAGCCAATCCTGCAAACGGATTTTCTGGACTCAGGCAGATCTTAGAATTTATAGCAAGCTTACCATCACCACAAGAAATATTAGCCCTGCGTTTGTCCGACTCTCTGCAAGCAGAAATCGATACTTTATTAGAGAAAAATCGCACAGAAGGACTCACGCAGATCGAGCAGCGTTTGTGGCAACAATACGAGTTTGTCGAACATTTAGTGTGTTTATTGCAAGTAAATCGTGCAGAATGTCTGACCGAACGCAAGCTATTGAGCAAAACTCGATCGTTGACAATACCCGATTAATCGATCGCATTCAAGCTCCACCATAACCGACATACAGCTCTTGGCTAGATTTTTGAGAACAAATCAATAAACCAGTGAAAACCGATACGATTTTTTATAGCATCTTTCAAACCTTCCCTAACTTCTTTTTTGAACTTATCGATCGCCCGTCATAAATCGCTGACAATTACGAATTCACTTCGCGAGAAATCAAACAGTTGGCCTTTCGTCAAGATGGGTTATTTTTACCCAAAAATAAGGAATCTCCCGAACCTTTCTATCTTGTAGAAGTGCAGTTTCAACCCGATGAAACCCTCTACCATCGAGTATTTGCCGAACTATTTCTCTACCTGAAACAAGATCGACCCACCCATCCCTGGCAAGTCGTCATCATTTACCCCCGCCGCAGCGTGGAAAGGTTGCAGGAATCACAATTTGC
>JBOFTL010001111.1:0-3562 GCA_051652045.1 Microcoleus sp.
TTGGTGAGATGTGCACCAGAAATAATCCAACAAGAATCAAAGGCAAGCTAGATAATAAGTCTAC
Organism: Microcoleus sp.; assembly: GCA_051652045.1. Lineage (GTDB taxonomy): Bacteria > Cyanobacteriota > Cyanobacteriia > Cyanobacteriales > Microcoleaceae > Microcoleus. Next base: position 65 of record JBOFTL010001111.1, read on the forward strand.
CCAGATGTTAGAAGTGTGAATTTTTAGTTCAGCATAGGGTGTACCCTCGAGCTTTTTCATGATTTTATCCTGTCGTTCGCGCAACTGGAATTGCTAATTGACCTGCTGTGTCAATTTTATCATCACGCACAGACTATCGTCGAAAACAATTTTGTTGGTACCATTTCTCCAAAAGGTTGCTACAATACTAATTCACGAACATCAATGGAATTAAATTCGGTTGCGTGAGGCTACTGTTGCACGATTTTGGAGAATTTGTATTAGTGCGATCGCGCGTTCAAATAGCTGCGAATTAATTCAGTTATTTTTTGTTGTTCCCTGCGGTTGCTGCTGCTGCAAAAACAGAGTCGATCGCCCCCCAAAGTTAACAAAATAACCTCGTAGCTAATTCCGCCGTCGCTATTTCTTATTTCGTCTAATTCTACCCCTAAAATTTCGCGAATTGAACCTTTAGTAAGATTTATGGTTTTCTCGATTATCTTCATCGGTGTGTCTCCTTAATTGTACCAACAAGCTAAATCACTTATCTTTTTGACCTATCCAATAATTAAATGCACCGATTATTTAATGCTAGCACGGGCGATCGCCTGTTTGGTGTTACTAATACCCTTCATAGCATAAACATCTCCCGGATGAACCTGCAACCTATTGTGCTGGGGAAAACAGGAAAGTTCAGGATGAAAATGTCTTGTCAACCAGAAAATCCGTACTTTGTTTTCTCTGTTAAAACTAGATTAGCCGCAAGTGCTGTGAGATCGATCGCGATCGATGTTAGTATTTTGGTTAGGATTTTGACTAGGAACTCGATCGCACTTGCCACAAATGACGCCCTCTCCCCCCGATCGACCGGAACACCCTTTTACAACTGCGATCGATGACTGGAATATCGAAAAACTTTACAGCGATTTAGCACAAGCCAAACAACAATTTGCACCCCACACCAGAAGGGGGCTGACACCTGTCGAAAAACGCCACTTGTGCGGCTTGCTGTGCGGTTGCAGTCCATCCGAAATAGCGGTACGTCTTCACAAACAAATTAAAGGTGTAGAAGTTGACTTATCCAAAACTTTATACCGATATATCGAAGTGCTAACAAATCGCCCCCGCAACGCCCTCAGTAACTGGAGAGATGCGATCGACTGGCTGGAAATAGCCGGGTATCAAAAACAACAACAAACCCCCTCCAGTGCCATATTAAAAGCTACCCTCTACCATTCAGACAGCATTTTATCCATCGCTATCAGCCCTGACGGACAACTACTAGCAACAGGTTCCCACGACAGTACAATAAAAATTTGGAGTTTGCACGACGGCGAATTGCAGCAGAGGATTTGCGGGCATTCCACAGCAGTATTGTTAGTTGCTTTTAGTCCGGCCAGCAAAATTTTACTAACTCGATCGCGCGCCGGTACGATTAAACTTTGGAACCTGCAAAATGGCGAATTACTGAATAGTTTGGCAGACATCAACCGCCACGAATTCGTCGCTGTCAGCCCCGATTGGCAAATTTTAGCGATCGGCACCACCCGAGGCACGATCGAGCTTCAGCACCTCAACAGCGGTCAACTGCTGCAAGTTTTAACAGGCTATCAAGGAAACGATATCAGTTCGATCGCCCTGAGTTCTGACGGCACGATGGTAGCAGCCAGCGGCTTCAATGCAGCCAGCGGTTTCTGTCACGCTACAGTCACTTTGTGGGACTTGCCGGATGGAAAAATACGGCGAACATTTGGTAGTGAAAATTATGTAGCGATTTCTCCAGACAGCAAAATTCTCGTCAGTCACGGCAACAAAACCATCAAACTTTGGAACTTGCAAACCGACGAACTATTGCATACCTTGCAAATAGGAATTCGCATTACTTCTGCTACCGCCATCAGCCCTGACGGCAAATATTTTGCCTCCGGCTGTTTTGACGGTACTGTAAGAATTTGGAACTTTAACGGCGAATTGTTGCACGTTTTAGAGGGACATTCCAGCCCTATTTCAGCAATCGCGATCGGACCTTGGGGCGAAACTTTAGCTAGCGGTGGAGAGAACGGTACAGTGAAACTTTGGAAGCTGAAAATTTAAAATTAATGAATATTATTTGTAGATATTTGTAGGGGCGAAGCATTCGGGCGATAATTTCTGCAATAAACTTTAAGATCTATATCCGTTGGCGTTAGCCTGCCGGCAGGCATATGCTTCGCCCCGGCCCTACGCAACAGATACAAACAGCCCCTTGAAAATTGTTCAATTTTTAAGTAAAACCACATGACATCTGATTGGTAGATATTTGTAGGCCAGAAGCATTCGGGCGATAATTTCCGCAATAAATTTCAAGATATATATCCGTTGGCGTTAGCCTGCCGGCAGGCATATGCTTCGCCCCGGCCCTACGCAGCCGATACAACCCCATAAGTTTATAGGGGTTTTTTACTGATTTGCCAGTCCGCCAGGGGAAAGGTAATGCAAGCTTCGATCGCATTTATTTTCCCAAATGTTAAAGAATATACCTTTTCTCCGAGACTTACCTTTCTTCGGACAAATAAATAGTTTTATGAAATATCAAGTGGTCCTCCAGCAGAGTGAAGAAGACTGCGGCCCCGCTTGTGTGGCTTCCGTGGCGAAATTTTACGGACAAAATTTCACTATCGGGCGGTTGCGAGAATTCGTGGGAACCGGCCAGCAGGGAACAACCTTATTGGGATTGAAACAAGGTGCGGATGCAGTCGGTTTCAACGCTAGATCCGTCCGGGCGGCCCCTGCTATTTTAGACAAGCTGGATGAAGCCCCCCTACCTGCAATTATTCATTGGAACGGCTATCACTGGGTCGTTTTATACGGCAAGCAAGGCAAAAAATACGTAATTGCCGATCCCGGTGTCGGTATCCGCTATATTTCCAAAGAGGAATTAGCGGCATCTTGGACGGATTGGCTGTGTTTGTTATTAGAACCCGATGCGGAACGCTTTTTCGGCCAAACAGACGGTCAAACCCCCGCCAATTCTTTACAGAAATGGATGCGGCGGATGGGGATTTACCGCAAGCTTTTAATTGAGGCATTTTTGCTGAATATTGTCTTGGGTGTACTGTCAATTTGCGAGCCGTTTTTAGTTCAACTGCTCACCGATGATATTTTGGTGCGGGGCGATACGCAACTGCTAGCTAGCGTGGCGATCGCGGTGATAGTTATGAACTTGTTTAGCAGCGGTTTAGGATTGGTACAATCCAACTTGATCGCTCAATTTTCCCAGCGTTTGGAATTGGGATTAGTTATGGAATTCGGGCGCAAATTCCTGCGCTTACCCTTAAGTTTTTACGAAACCAGACGCAGCGGTGAAATCACCAGTAGGTTGCAAGATATCCAAGAAATCAATAAATTAGTTTCTCAAGCTGCTATTAGCTTGCCGAGCCAATTTTTTATTGCTGTAGTTTCTGTGGGTTTTATGTTGTTTTACAGCACTCAATTAACCCTGGCTGCCACGGTGATTGCTGTATTGATGACTGTTTCTAC
>JBOFTL010001112.1:0-4715 GCA_051652045.1 Microcoleus sp.
AGGTCACGCTCAAGTAACTCAAGACGGGAAGCTACTGCATCCGAAACCGAATCCACCAACTGTCAGGTTGGGAGTTCCTTACAGATCCCAAATGGATAATTTTTACAATCCTACGGGTGCTTGCAATGTAACTTCTCTGGCGATGTGTTTGGACTTTTTGAGAATTCCCCGGCGCAAAAGAACCGGGCAATTTGAGGACGAACTTTACGAATACGCAATTGCCAAAGGTTACAGCCGCTGGGACCCTTACGATTTAGCGAAGATTGTTAAAGAGTACGGAGCTCAAGATTACTTTTCGGAAAATGCTCTGATTGAGGACGTTCAAGATTGGCTTGCTAGCGGAAATCCGGCTGTAATTCACGGATATTTTACGTCTTTCGGTCATATTGTCGTTGTGGTAGGTTACGACGATGAAGGATTCTTCGTTCACGATCCCTATGGAGAGTGGTTTGAGAGCGGCTACGATACTGATGCTAGCGGTGCTTATTTGCACTATTCCTATCGATTAATCCGCCGTGTTTGTATGCCAGATGGGAAGTTTTGGGTGCATTTTATCTCGAAGTAATTGAGAGTTGAGAGTTGATAGTTGAGAGTTGATAGTTGACATTTAACAGTCAATTATTAGCCCCGAAAGCAGTCATTAGTTATTGTGTCATTGCGAGCCGAGTGTTGCAATCGCAAAAACCTCGCTCGCTAACTTTAAAAGTGCGATCGGGGGCGATCGGGCTGTATTCTGTTGCTGACATTGAGTGTTTTTTAATGGAGTAGATGGGGCGATCGCGAGCAAAAACTATGATACAGCCAGTCATTTTAGAAAAATTAGCTGAACTCCCTGAATCTCTTCAGACAGAGGTACTTCATTACATTGAGTTTTTAATCGAAAAGCAGCATAAAAACTCAATTCAAGAACAGCCGAGAAAGCGAGGCGGACTTGGGATTTGGAAAGATAAAATTTGGATGTCAGATAATTTTGATGAACCTATAAATGAGTTATAGAAAATTTTCTATCGGCATCAGTCTCATGTCAGAAAGAAATTGAAAAAGAAGTTATAATTCTTGTAGTACAGTTGTTCAAAATCCTGTTTTGTCTCTATGTTTAATTGCTTTAAAGAGTTACCTATAAGAGCCTCGGAGTTAAAATCATGCTTTTATTGCTCCTGTTTACTTCCGGCATCAAACCAAGAACACATATTTAATTCTTCTTGGGCGGGTTCGCATAAAACAAAACAACTAATTTGTAATGAGTGTAATCAAAGTTTTGGAGTAAAAGTCGATCGAGCATTCTTAATCTACACAAATGCGGTAAGGAATGCTTCGTCGATTAAAGACAAGCGTTGCAAGTCAATACCTACCATCGAATTAGAAGGGCAGTATGTCCTTGAAGAAGGGGCAAAACTAAGGCTGAAGGAGCCGTTGATTGAGAAAGAAACTCAACCTAATGGACAAATCAAGTCAAAAATTTCCTTTAATTCGCGGGAAGAAGCCAAACGCTGGTTACAAGATTCTGGTCCGGAGTCATGTTTAGGAAGATCTTTGAGCCAAGAAGAGCAAGACGAGATAATTAGGCAAGCAAAGTTTCAATCGGAAGACGCACAACCACAGAAGGCTTTAGCGAATCTCGATATTCGAGAGCAGTACCGTTCAGCCGCACACACAATATTGAAGTGTTTAGGCTTTTTCATCCCTGATTTGGTTTGCCATGAGCAAACTAAGGAAGTTCGCGAATTTGCCCGCTACGATCGGGGTGACTGGCGGCTATTTGCAGTTGAAGCGGAACAGCATTTTTCTTTAGCTGATAAACCTGTGAGCGTATTAGGAGTTCATCACAATTCGGTAGAAATTTACTGGTGTTCCTATTTGAGAATGGTGATTGGAGTTGTGACAATTCTCGATCGTGTTAAAAGAGCACTTGTAATAGCCAAAGAATATTCAGGTCCAGATAGGATTTTATATGTTTTTGAAGACACGCATGGTTCTGGAAAGCCTCCTCGTGCAATTCAAGCAGAAGTAAATTCACAAGACTTCTCTCTGCCTATTATTGGGATTCAGTATTTTGCTTCCCCAACTAGGATTAATCACGTTTTTCAGAACGAACTTTTAGGGCTGACAACTATTTACTATCCAATAGATGCCCTTACAGCCAAGCTCATAGAAAAGATTCAGGAAGCAAATCAAATAAGTGTGCAAGTAGATGAGAAGATGATCGAGAAATATCGAGAAGCTTTTCTAAATTTATTCACTAATCTGGGTAAAATAAAATCGATAAACTTAGATATAGACTTAGATAAAGTTTTAGCAAAAATGTCAGATTATGGATTTGAAACTTTAACGCACAGATTTGCTGGTAGAAATTGTCGTGATATGGAGTTTAACTCCTCTGTCGAAGAAATTTTTGAAAATCTTCTGAATGAATTTGAGTGTTCATGATAAATCAAAATACAATATTTGCCTTGCTAATTTAGAATGAATCTGATAAAATAAAATTCATATTTTCCGATTTATTATTGCTATCAAGGCTTCACACCTAATTATCATATAAACTGGGAGTTTGAATATGTCTGCTTCTGACGAGACAAATAAGGCGATTAACCGCAATGAAGCTTTAGTAACAGAAATTCTCAAAATTCTTGATAATCTCCCCAGAATTGTTCCATTTAAAGACAAAATTGAAGAGTACCTGAACACTTTACGCTCTGCTATGCAAGGACTACGATCGCCAAGGATCATGGTAATTGGTCGTTCTAGAGCTGGTAAATCATCCTTAATTAATGCAATCTGCGGGTTGAAAGTTGCAGAAGTGAGTGATACAAAGCCAGAGACAGGCGAGGCTGAATGGAAAGATTATCATCATGACGGCGTTGATTTACTGCATATTCTAGACACACGTGGTTTACACGAAGCAGAAGCTCCGAGGAAAGCCGATTCAGCAAAAGATCCATTTGACAGTATAATGCAAGCTGTAAACAAAGAGTGCCCAGATGTTGTTCTTTTTATCTGCAAGGCGACAGAAGTTCATAGTGGTAGTCAAAAAGATATTGATATTTGTACATTGATTCTTACGGAAATTCAGAAGAAGTATAGACGTGATTTACCCGTGATAGGAGTTTTAACCAAGTGTGATGAATTATCTCCTCCACACGTTACTTTGCCCACAAATAATGCGAGAAAAAATCGCAACATTCAAGAAGAAGTTAAAAACTTTTATTTTTATTTGCAACAGCGAGAGAAGTTGCGTTGTCATATAAAAGATGTTGTTCCAACCGTTGCATACGCTGAGTATGAAGATGGCACAAATGGTTTGATACTTGCTGACGAGGACTACCGATGGAATATCACTGAATTAGTTGAAACAATGATTAAATATACGCCAAGAGAAACACGCAGTTCTTTGGCGCGAATGGGACACCTTGCTAATTTTCAACTCACTGCTGCTAACACAGTGGTTGCAGCCTGTTCTGGCTTGAGTGGCGTTGTCTCCGCAAACCCGATACCTGGTGCAGCAATACCAATGGTTGCAATTATTCAAACTTTTATGGTGACGTATATCGGTTGGCTAAGCGGTCGGGAGTTTTCAGAACAAATAGTCAAAGATTTTGTGATAACTGCGGGAGTAGCTGCTGGTGCAAATGCTGGAATGGTTGGCATCGCTGACATCGCTTTGAAGTTCGTGCCTGGTTTCGGTAGCGTGCTGTCTGCAGGAGCTAGTACAATTGCTACAAAAGGTTTGGGGGATGCAGCAATCGCTTATTTTATCAAGAACGGTAAAGCTGACTCTTGACTGCTAAAATAATGGCGATCGCTTGTGACGCTCGTGTTAAAATAAAGACGACTGAAAGAGGCAATTATTATGACTATTCGTGAGATCGCGATCGCCAAATTGCAGCAACTTCCAGAATCATTTTTACCAGAAATCAGCAACTTCATCGACTTTTTGATGTACAAGCACCAATACAGAATAGCTGATGCCAAAATTCCCGACGATCTCGATCTATCTTGGGCAAAGTGGTTTGAGGAGGTCGATCGCTTAGAAGTAGTGACTAATCAGCCGAAGAGCGAATATCAACAACTCCTACTCAACAAGTATCGGCAACAAGGTTTAGAGCTATGATTCTATGCGATGCAGGAGTTTTACTTTGTCTGGTCGATCGTACTCAGCCTCAGCACGTGGCTTACCAAAATGCAGTTAGGGGTTTAGCAAAGCCTCTCATTACAACCTGGTCATGTCTGACAGAAGCCATGTATCTTGCTCTTCATCGAGGCGGATGGATGATGCAACAACATTTAGGTCAACTTCTTTTAGATAAAATGCTGACAATTTACGAGATTCAGGAAGGTGACTACAGCCGTTTACTGGAACTGATGGAACAGTATCGCGATCGACCAATGGATTTAGCTGATGCTACTCTAGTTTTGACTGCTGAAAAAACAGGATATCGTCAAATTCTTACCCTCGATTCAGACTTCTTATTTTATCGTATTGGCAATCGGGACACCTTTGACATCATTCAAGTTCGCTGAAAATATTTGAGTTTTTGTGCTTTCGGATCGAGTACCTGCGATCGCAAATCTCCAAAATACTAAAGCTCCTTTCCGTTGTTGCGGGAAAAGAGCTTTAGTTGATGATTAACCTGGCACCGAGCTATTTTACCGGGCAGTGACCCGCCGAGTATCTTCGCCATAGTAACGTTTAACAACCGAGTTCGGGATGGTATCGG
>JBOFTL010001113.1:0-2132 GCA_051652045.1 Microcoleus sp.
TCCACAGCGGTCCGGTGGTGGCGGGAGTTATTGGCATCAAAAAGTTTATTTATGACTTGTGGGGCGATACGGTTAACATTGCTTCTCGGATGGAATCTCACGGTATTTCCTGGCGAATTCAAGCCAGCGAAACTACTTATGAGTTGCTTAAGGACAAATATTTATTTGAAGATCGGGGCAGTATCGAAGTTAAAGGCAGAGGATTAATGAGGACTTATTTATTGAATGAGAAAAATAGTGGAGAGTGGAGAGTCGATAGTTGATAGTTGAGAGTTGTAGTGCGAGCGTCGGGAGCTCGCTCGATTGAGAGTTGATAGTAGGGTTCGACCCCAAACTCGGATAACGCCCGATTGCATCTGAGAGTTTGGGGTCGAAAGGTGCCCCCGTACCCGCCCAGATAGTTGATAGTCGATCGACAATTCTACAATAATTCCAATCTCAAAATCTTCCAATTTCAAATCTAACAATTCTAACTCTAACAATCCTAAATCCAACAATCCCAAATCTAACAATCTCCCAATCTAACAATCCTAAATCCAACAATCCCAAATCTAACAATCTCCCAATCTAACAATCCTAAATCCAACAATCCCAAATCTAACAATCTTCCAATCTAACAATTCCAAAATCTAAAATCTAAAATCTCAAATCTCAAATCGTATGCTTGTTCTTAAAGAATCGGAGTTGGATGATATTTTTACCTCGATCGAGCTGTTTTGCCAGCAATCGATCGGTCAAAGATCAGTAGCAGACAAATCCGGCAAATTGGTAGGTTTAATTCCTCAAGATAGCATTCACCAATTCACTGTCAGATTGCACCAAGAAATTGTCAAACTCCAGCAACAAGCGCGCGAACTTTCAGACAGCAATTCCCAACAGGAAAAACAGCTCGATCGATGCAAGTTGCAACAGCAACAAATCGAGTCCAACAGGCAACTCAGCGACATTCTCAACACCGCCACTGCCTCAATTACCCGCTTTCGAGTATTTTTCGATCGCACTTGGGAGTATGACTACTTTTCCCCCGGCCACATACAGATCCTGGGCTACACTCCAGAACAACTGATGGCAGACAAGTACCTTTGGCTGTCGCGAGTCTTCCCCGAAGATCTGGAAAATATTATCTATCCGGCATTAGCCGACATCTTTGCCGAACGGACTTGTCAAGTAGAATACCGTTTCCGTCACTCAGACGGTGGGATGCGCTGGATTGCTGAAGCAACAAGTTCCCAACGCGATCCAGAGGCTGACTGCTGGATCGTCACCACCATCGCCACAGACATCACCGATCGCAAAAATGCCGAAACTGCCTTGAGGCAAAGTGAAGCGCGCTATCGAGCGATTGTGGAGGATCAAACCGAACTAATTTGCCGCTACCTTCCTGACGGCACGATGAGTTTTGTCAATCAAGCTTACTGCCGCTATTTCGACGTACAGTCGGAAGACTTGCTAGGCAACAGCTTCATGCCCTTGATTCCGGAAGCAGATCGAGCTTTGATAACAGAGCAATATGCTTGTATATCCCCAGAGAATCCTTGTTTTACTTGCGAACACCGGGTAATTTTGCCCAGTGGCGAAATTCGCTGGCAGCAGTGGACCGATCGAGCTATTTTTGATGAAACCGGGCAAATTATAGAGTACCAAGCTGTGGGTAGAGATGTGAGCGATCGCAAAGCAGTGGAAATAGCTTTGCAGCAGCTTAATGCAGAGTTAGAAAGCAGAGTTCAGCAGCGCACGGAACGTTACGAACTAGCTGTATCGGCAGGTAAAGTGGGAGTTTGGGACTGGGATTTGGCAACAGGTGAAATTTATGTCGATCCGTCTTTGAAAACTTTATTGGGTTATCAGGACTCAGAAATTCCTAACCGCATGGAAAATTGGGGTTCTCTGGTGCATCCGGACGATAGGTTGGCCGTCAAGCAAGCCGTCAATGATTATTTAGAAGGCGTGACAGAAAACTTTCAAGTCGAACACCGGATGCTGTGCAAAGATGGCAGTATCTCCTGGATATTTGCTTGCGGCACCGCAGTACGCCAGCCCGACGGCAAAATTTGCCGCCTGACGGGCACAGATACTGATATTACCGATCGCAAAATTGCTGAAGAGAAACTGCGCCATTCCGAAGCCGAACT
>JBOFTL010001114.1:0-8114 GCA_051652045.1 Microcoleus sp.
CTGGAGCAGTTGTCGTTTCACAAAAACCTGCTTATACCTCAATGGTGCTAAGTTATCGGAATGAAATCATTTTCACCGATTGCAGTATTCGAGATTATTGGGATGAGCAGAACTCTCTGATGGTCGATCGCGATCTTAATGCTGCGATTAATCTAAAGAAACTGGGGGTGGGCATTTTCCCCAGTATAAAACGCCGTAACGGGAATCTTTCTGTAGTAGGAACTATGGATCACAGTACCGTGAAGGAAATTTTGCATACCCTTCATCGGGCTGCAAAGATGCCTACATCATAGCTGTAATCAGCTTGATGTAGGAGTATGTCACAGACTGCGGACAAATTTATCGAGCCTTGAAACAGCTTTTTGAATTGTGTCTAAATCGGTGGCGTAAGATAGGCGGATGTGGTCATCTGCACCGAAAGCAATTCCGGGAATTACTGCTACTTGCTGCTGTTCTAATAAAGCGTCGCAAAATTTCAGAGAAGTCATGCCTGTTTTGCCGATGTTGACAAACATATAAAAAGCACCGTCGGGTTTGGTGCAGCTAATTCCGGGGATAGCTTGAAGCAATTCAAAGATTACTTCACGCCTTTCGGCAAAAGCCAGACGCATTTTTTCGACAGATTCTTGACTGCTTTCCAAAGCTGCGATCGCTCCGTACTGTGCAAAAGTACAGACATTTGAGGTACTGTGTCCTTGGACTGTAATAGTAGCTTTAATTAATTCGATCGGCCCTGCTAAATAACCGATACGCCAGCCAGTCATTGCATAAGCTTTGGCAAAACCGCTGCTGATAATGGTGCGATCGAAGATTTCTTTGCCGAGGGAACCGATGCTGATGTGTTTGGCACCGTCATATATAATTTTTTCGTAAATCTCATCAGAAACGACTAAAATATCTCGATCGACTATGACCTCTGCTAGTGCCTTAATTTCTGCCGGCGAATACACCATTCCCGTAGGATTGGAAGGCGAATTCAATACAAATAATTTAGTTTTGGGAGTAATTGCTTCACGCAGTAGTTCCGGGGTGATTTTATATCCTGTAGCAGCATCTGTTTTCACGATGACCGGCTTGCCGCTGGCAAGTTTGACCATTTCTGGATAACTCAGCCAATAGGGTGCCGGAATGATGACTTCATCTCCCGGATTAATGAGGGCCATCATCAGATTGTAGAGAGAATGCTTGCCGCCGTTGGTGACAATGATATTTTCCGGTTGGTAGTCGAGATTGTCGTCCTCGCGAAGTTTCCGGGCGATGGCTGATTTTAACTGTGCCTCCCCCGATGCCGCCCCGTACTTAGTCTTTCCCTCATCTAAAGCTTGCTTCGCTGCTGCTTTAATGTGTTCTGGAGTATCGAAATCCGGTTCTCCCGTACTCAAACTGCACACATCGATGCCCTCGGATTTCATGGCTTTCGCCTTAGCTGCGATTGCTAATGTTATAGAGGGGGGGACTTCGCCTACTCGTTCTGCCAACTCGATCATTTGATTTGCGATTTTAGATTTTTGACTTTAGATCTTAGGTTGGGAAATCTCTACCTTCAACCCTGTTGTTAGGGAATTATGACATTTGTTTGGATATTGAGTAAAGGATTCAGTAATTCAAGAATCAACACCCAGATTTATCTGTGGGGTAAACCTGCAATCTCAAATCTTAAATCTCAAAGCAACAATCTCAAATCGAGCTGCGCTATTATTGTACCATTTTTGATGCGCGATCGCCCTCAAAGGCGATTTACCAAATATTAAGGGTCAAAAGTCGCCACCCTTGTCAGTGGAAGGTTTTTAGCACTCGGTCTAAATCGCCACCTTCAAAACCTCGCCCTCAAGCGTCAACTGTCAACTATCAACTATCAACTGTTTATGGATCTCAAATCTCTGATTCGCGACATTCCAGATTTTCCCAAACCGGGAATTATGTTTCGAGATATTACAACTTTACTTAGCAATCCCGAGGGGCTGAGCTACACAATTGACAGCTTAGCCGAAAAATGTTCGGAAATGTCGGCGGACTACGTTCTGGGAATGGAATCGCGGGGTTTCATATTTGGCGCGCCGTTGGCTTATAAAATGGGAATGGGTTTTGTTCCCGTCCGCAAGCCCGGAAAGTTACCATCAGCAATTCATTTTGCTGAATATGAGTTAGAGTACGGTGTCGATCGACTGGAGATGCACCAAGACGCGATGTCTCCGGGAAGTCGGGTGTTAGTTGTGGACGATTTGATTGCTACTGGCGGAACGGCAGCGGCGACGGCTAAGCTGTTGGAACAAGCTGGCTGCAAACTTGCCGGTTTTGCTTTTATTATCGAATTGCAGGGTTTGGGTGGCAGGCAAAAGTTGCCCCAAGTACCGATAGTTACTTTAGTAGAGTATTAGTCAGCATACAGTTGACAGTTGACAGTTGGCAATTGTCAATTGTCAATTGTCAATTGTCAGTTGGTAATTAGTAATTGGTAAGCAAGCAATCGATAATCTAAAATCCCCAATCTAAAATCTAAAATCTAAAATCTAAAATCCTATGACTTCAGTTAAAGTAAACCGCAAGTGGCGGGGATTAAATTCTCTGTTTGGTGGCGAGACATTTGCTTATGTTGCTAAAAGATTGTTGCAGGCGCTGTTAACGCTACTTTTAGCATCGGCTCTTTGTTTTGCAATTATCGAACTGGCACCGGGAAATTATTTAGATACTTTGAGCCAAAATCCGAAGATTGCGCCGGAAACACTCAAACAATTAGAACAGCAATTCGGCTTAGATAAACCCGCGATCGTCCAATATTGGTTGTGGCTGCAACAAATCGTGACTCGGGGTAATTTTGGCACGAGTTTTGTATATCAAAGATCCGTAGCTTCTTTGCTGTGGGAACGGGTGCCGGCTACGCTGTTAATGGCGATCGCATCTTTATTTGCAACTTGGGTGATAGCACTTCCTTTAGGGATAGTCGCCGCCGTCAATCAAAACAAAACGGTCGATCGATTTTTGCAAGTAATCAGCTACACGGGACAGGGATTTCCCAGTTTTATTACGGCTTTGCTGCTGCTATTTTTAGCACAGAATACTTCGCCACTGTTTCCTGTAGGAGGAATGACCAGTATCGACCACGCAGACTTACCTTGGTGGGGTCAAATTCTCGATTACGGCTGGCATTTAATTTTACCAACGATCGCCCTCAGCATTACCAGTTTTGCCGGGTTGCAAAGATTGATGCGGGGACAATTGTTAGATGTGTTGCGTCAAGATTATATCAGAACTGCAAGGGCGAAAGGTTTGCCGGACGATCGGGTAATTTACGTTCACGCTTTGCGGAATGCGATCAATCCGTTGGTGACGCTGTTGGGTTTTGAATTTGCGAGTTTATTAAGCGGTGCGTTTATTGCGGAATTTTTCTTTAATTGGCCGGGTTTGGGAAAGCTGACTCTGGATGCTGTGAACAATCAAGATTTGTATTTAGTCATGGCAAGTTTGATGATGGGTGCGACGATGTTGATTGTGGGGAATTTGTTGGCGGATTTGCTGTTGAAGGCGGTCGATCCGAGGATTAAGTTGGAAGATTTGAAGTGATAGAATCGTATAGAAATCCTTGCAGGAGTCGTAAATTTTTAACCCCACCCCAACCCTCCCCTGATTAAGGGGAGGGAGTAAGAATTTCACAAATGATTTAGGATTGCTGTATTTGAATGTAAATTTGATTCTCGTTAAATGTTAACTGAATTTTAGAACTGTAAAATCATTTAGTAGTGAGGACTTCAGTCCTTACTACTAATATAGGTGCAGCGAAAACTATTCGCGATCGAGCTTTAAATTTGGTACGCGGGGACTCCGCGAAACCGGGCGTTCGCGCCTAAACGCCCAGAAGATATCCTCGCGCTCGATCGAGCAAACGTGAGGAGTCTGGGAACCCTGGAAACAGGGAAATTGAGGTAGAAATTCCTCAAGAATCCTCGCACCTTCAGGTCGAGGAGCGTCAACTAACTAATTGCCGGAACTTCTTCTTAAACTTATTTTTGTACACGTAGATCGATCGCTGTAAATCCTCAATTTGTAGCGACATTTCCGCCGAAAAACCCGTGCGGCCCCAAGCATCTTCCTGACATTTGCGGCGGCAAAAATTCATCGGTTCCGAGTACACTTTAGATGTAGATAAAGTCGGTTTCGGCCCGCACCAATGAATCACTGTCGCCTGAGTTCGATCGCCCGCAGGCCCGCTTTCCGCTACCGGAAATTGTTTTTTCAGCAGACTTTGGTCAAAATCCGGCACCAGCAACTGCATATCTACATTCTGCACGCGCAGCCGCTTTTCTTGCGCCGCCCGGAAAATCATAAAATTTAAAAAACCCATTTCTCCGTACTTGAATATTCCCGGATGCGCTTCCGTAAAATCTAAAATTTCTGCATATTCTTCTAAGCTAAAAACATTTCGCTTGGCAAAAAAAGTACCCGTACAGAAATAGTTCGATCGAGATTGCCGCCAATCAAAATTCGGGAAGTATTTCTCAACTCCCGAAATGTCGAAGAAAAATTCTGTCACATCCGCATCCGAGTAATCGTAACAAGGCTTGTCAACAGTCAAATCAAAATCTTGAAAATTCGCCAATTTTAAAACATCGCCCCAGACGATTGTATCGGCATCCAACACCATAAAATTCGACCACGGACTTTCCCAGAAAGCAATCATTTTAGTTTTGCCCCAACCAAAACTTTTTTTCCTGAGAAATTCATCAGAAACCGTGGTGCGATCGATAACTTTTACCCCGTAACACTTTTCCAAAGCACTTACAGAAAACGTCCCGTCAATCAACAAACAAATCGGCACATCAGGCAGAAAATACCTGATGCTAGCACAACAACCCTTAGCAAACAGATAATCTTGGTCGCAGCAGGCAATAATAATGCCGAAATCTTCCATAAATCCTCACTTTTGTAATAACTTGCCCAGGGAAAGAATCTGGGTGTTTTCTTGTGCCACTACCTTGACCTGATAATTTTGCTGTTGGGCCAACTTAGCACTCAACAAGTTCGATCGACCGTAGACAAAAACATCGCTAAAACCCTGCGGAACATCGGGTATCGTTGGATCGGCAACTAATTGAGCTTGACTCCGCACTTTGGGATCTAATAACATCAATTGCAGCTTCACTTTCGGTTCTAGTAGATGACTCATCGACAGGATATTTCCCAGACTAACTTCTGAAATGTCGCTAAGCAACAGTGGTTCTGCTGATTGATTTACCGTGCGAGCAATTGCAGGATTTTCTGTACCCAATTCCTTAGTCCACCAAACATCAGCATTAGAACTCACGGCATCAGACAGCACCCCGCAGGTTAACAGTACCACTGTAACAACTTTCCAAAACTGCTGTTTTGGGTGGGGAACGCCCGTGCCGCTAATTTTAGTAGCTAGCAGGTAAGCGACAGCTATTTGAATCCCAAAATAAGTGGGAAACAGGTAGCGTGCTTTGGTCGATCGGATTCCTCCCAATATAACATCCGGCAGCATGACTGCCAGTGCTGTCACCGCGATCGAGATCGCCAGAAACAGCCAAACTTTTTTGTCCGTCTCCGAAAATACAGTATAAATTGCATATCCCACGATCGCCAATAAAACTAAATTGGCTATGGCCAGGGGAATTAAATACACAGCAGCCGATTCCGACTTCAACCCAAAATCAAAAAAAACTCGCCCGATATTAGCCGCCCAATTTTTCACTAAAGACAGTTCGCTAGTTTCCAATTGCGCCCAACCTGTTGATGCTACTGCCGCACTTTGATTCACCAATAAAGCGATCGTCCAAGGTATAAATGCGATCGCAACCGCAGCAGTTGCTATGAGATAGTTAATTAATGTTTTGTTCCAGCGGAACCCTTGAGTTGCCAGGACATAAATTCCGTGTCCTACTGCTACTAACAAGCTAAACAAATGAGTGTAAACTCCCAGAATTGTGGCGATCGAGTAAATGCCCCAACTCAGTTTGGTTTGGCGTCGCATTGCCCGCAGCAAAGACGCGCTAGAAAACAAAATCATTGCCGACCACAAACTATAGGGACGTGCTTCTTGAGCGTACAATACGTGGAAAGGAGAAACTGCTAGCAATCCTACAGCCATCCAGGCTACTTCAGGGGGTGCAAACAGTTCCCGACACAGCCACTACAGACAGGGAAATGCCATCAAACTCATCAAAGCTGAGAAGGTTCTCGCGATCGCTGGAGTATAACCGAATACTTTTACCCAATACTTAACTGCTAGAAAATATAGGGGTGGCAGTTGGGGTTCTTCTATTGCCAAACTTTTAACTGTATCGCCGAGATTTTTGTTCGGACTGGGCATTTGATATTTCATCAGATCTTTTGCCCCTACAAGCCCATTGCTGCCGATTTCTTGAATCACTTCTGTTTGCGTGTATCCTGAAACCCTCAACGAAGTAAATACTTCGTCGTACCAGTAAAACTTTTTGTCGATGTTTGCGAATCGAAAAAATAGTCCCAGCAGCAACACAACTGCTATCAAAAAACGCACTCTGCTTTTCATGAAATTAATAGATGCTAGACTCGCGATGAACATTATCATAAAAATAGCGCATTTCTGTGAAAGCACAGACGCTTTTTTTACTGTCACTCGCGATCGCGATTATTATCGCGATTATTACTTAGGGTAGCGAAAAAAATAGAATCGATTGATACTTTTTCTCGATCGCAAATGACAAAAAAATATAGTTGGCAACGCGGACTCGGAAACAAACTTCACTTAATAGACACTCTTGTCCCATCTCGTTGACAGGTGAAGGTATCGCAGTTTACACAGCAACCAGCAGCGGAACGAAAATTCAGCATTTGAAGCTCGAACCTCCACTCAAAAAAAACATTTTTTTTAATGCTTTTGCGTAATTCCCCAAGTGTGTTAAAATGTTTATCTAGGAAATAGAACTAGCTGGCACCAACGGAAAAATTGGCGATCGCGCCGGCAAGTCCCCATTGGTGCCAGCATCAAAAAATCATAAATAGAAGTTGTCAAGCCTGAAATTTGGCAAGTAAGGGCCTGCATCTACTTGCCTCGATCGAAGAGCCATCGAATCCTTGCAGGAACATCCGCCAGCAAGGCGACGGTCTGAAGTTCGGGTTAAAAAGCTTGACAGAAATCGGCCTCAAGCTGTAGAAGAGTAGTGACTCTTGTAGCTATTGCAAACAGGCAGGCAACCAGAAAAACTAGCAGTTAGGACTTGCTGCTCGAGTCAAATAGAGTGTGATTGTGTGAGGAAAATGAACAAAATTATTTGGAAATTACTGCTAGCATCCCCGGCGATAATCGGCTTATCGTCAGCAGTCGCGCCCTCGGGGGCGATGGCTAAAGAAGCGACAGTGACTAATGCTGAAGCCAGCCAGCTAGCAGCACCTGTGACTGCTGAGTCGCAAATCTTGGCAGCAGCGTCAGTTGCAGCACCAGTTGCAGCAGCGCCAGCAGCAGAGGAAACTCTAGCAGCAAACAGCACCAGCGCGATCGAGCAACCGAGTTCCGAAGCAGCAGAACTGCAAACAAAGGCGATCGAAGCACCAGAAGCAGTATCGATCGCTACCCCTACAGAGGCAAAAACAGACGCTGCAGAACTAGCTGCCACAGCACTTCCCGCGCCAGCAGCAGAGACAGCTCCAGCAGCAACAGCCAGCGCGATCGAGCCAGTTGCAACTGCCGCACCTGAGTCTCCAGCATCCGACTCGGCACTGCAAAGCAGCCAAAATCCCGCTCCCCAAACCACCGAACTGCCCGCAGCAGCCGTCCCGACAAACCGTGTAGAAGTTGCTCAGTCAGTACCTTCTGGCATGGGCGGTCAGATCGTCCCTGCGGCACCCCAAGCGCAGCCGACCCAACAGTCGGGAGCCATGTCCCAGGTGACATCCGTCTCTCAACTGTCCGACGTACAACCCACAGACTGGGCGTTCCAAGCCCTGCAATCCCTGGTCGAGCGCTACGGATGTATCGTAGGTTATCCCGACGGCACCTACCGCGGCAACCGCGCCCTCACCCGCTACGAATTTGCAGCCGGTGTCAACGCCTGTTTGGATCAAGTTACCAAGCTGATCGGTGCTTCAACAGCTAACTTCGTCACCAAAGACGACTTAGC